>JAGWRL010000172.1 GCA_028876585.1 Pseudomonadota bacterium
AGGCCCATCACCGCGCCATATTCGTCCACCACCAGCGCCGAATGGGTCTTGCGGCGCAGGAACGCCTGCAATTGCGCGCGGCACGAGGTCGCGTCGGGGATGAACCAGGCGTCGAGCGCGATGTCGGCGGGGCGCAGTTTCGTGACGTCGCCGCCGGCGGCGGCATAGGCGCGGAACAGGTCCTTGATGTGCAGGATGCCGATGATGTTGTCGGGGTCGCCGCGCCACAAAGGCATCCGCGTATAGGGGGAGGCGAGCGCCTCGGCCACCAGATCGGCGGGCGGCAGGTCGGCGTTGAGCGTGCGCATCTTGGTGCGATGGATCATCACATCGCCGACCGGCACCTCCTCCAGTTCGAGCAGGCCGCCGAACATGTCGCGCTGGTCGCGCGCCACTTCGCCCTCGCGATGCAGCATGTCGACCGCGCCGCGCAATTCCTCCGCGCCGGTCAGGCTCGGATCACGATCGGTCAGCCCGACGCCGCCCAGGTTGAGCACGAACCGCACGAACAGTTCGACCGCATGGACGATCGGCCCGAACACGGTGACGAAGAAGGCGACGATCGGCACGATCGTCAGCGCGACGCGATCGGGATAGGCGATGGCGATGGTCTTGGGCAGCACTTCGCCGAACACCACGATCAGCACGGTCATCACGGCGGTGGCGATGAGTTCGCCGTGCCGGCCGAGCGTTTCGACGAAGATGCTGGTGGTGTAGGCGGTGGCGGCGATGGTGACGAGCTGGCCACCGAGCAGCATCGCGCTGATCAGCCGCCCCTTGTTGCCGGTGAGCCGGTTGGCGAGCGCGGCGCGCTTGTCGCCCGCCGTCTCCAGCGCTTGCAACCGCGCGCGCGAGGCGGCGGTGAGCGAGGTTTCGGCGGCGGAGAAAAAGGCGGCGCCGATCAGGCAGAAGAAAATGACGAGCGCGGCGAGGGCGAGGGTCATGCTTTGCTTCTAGCGACGCCGCGCGCGTAAATCGAGGGCGAGTTCGGCGGCCGCCTCAAGCCTTGGCCTGATCGCCGAGCCGGCCGAGGCTCTCCTCGCGCCCGAGCACGCTCAGCACGTCGAAGATGCCCGGCGAGGTGGTGCGGCCGGTCAAAGCGCAGCGCAAAGGCTGGGCGACCGTGCCGAGCTTGGCCCCGATTTCCTCGGCATAGGCGCGCACCACCGCCTCCGTCGTCGCCGCGCTCCAGTCCGCCACCGCCTCCAGCCGCGGCAGCAGGTGCTTGACGTGCAGCCGGCCGCCGCGCGCCAGCATCTCCTCGGCCTTGGCGTCCATCGGCAGCGGCCGCCGCGCGAACAGATATTGCGCGCCGTCGACCAGCTCCACCAGCGTCTTGGCGCGCTCGCGCAAGCCGGGGAAAGCGGCGGTCAGTTGCGCCGACTTGGCCGCGTCGAGCTGAGCCGCCATCTCCGGCCCGCCGGTGAGATAGGGCAGGGTCTTGAGGAACAAAGCCAGTAGCGCGTCATTGTCGGTCGCGCGCATGAAATGGCCGTTCATGTTCTCCAGCTTGGCGTAATCGAACCGCGACGCCGAGCGGCCGACCGCGCCGAGATCGAAGGCGGCGATCATCTCGTCGGTCGAGAAGAACTCCTTGTCGCCGTGGCTCCAGCCGAGCCGGACGAGGTAATTGCGCAACGCCTCCGGCAGGTAGCCCATGGCGCGATAGGCGTCGACGCCGAGCGCGCCGTGCCGCTTCGACAATTTCGCCCCGTCCGGCCCGTGGATCAGCGGGATATGCGCCCAAACCGGCACGTCCCAGTTGAGCGCCTGATAGATCTGGGTCTGCCGCGCGGCGTTGGTGAGATGGTCGTCGCCGCGAATCACATGGGTCACGCCCATGTCGTGATCGTCCACCACCACGGCCAGCATGTAGGTCGGGTTGCCGTCCGAGCGCAGCAGCACGAGATCGTCAAGGTCCTTGTTGGGGAAGGCGATTTTGCCCTGCACCTTGTCGTCGACCGGCGTATCGCCGTCCTGGCGGGCGCGCAGCCGGATGGTCGGGGCGACGCCGGCGGGCGCCTCGGCGGGGTCGCGGTCGCGCCAGCGCCCGTCGTAGCGCGGCGGCAGGCCGGCGGCGCGCTGTTTCTCACGCATTTCGGTTAGTTCGTCCTGGCTGCAATAGCAGCGATAGGCGGCGCCGGCCGCCAGCATCTGCATCGCCACCTCGCGATGGCGCTCGACGCGGGCGTATTGATGCACCGCCTCGCCCTCCCAATCGAGGCCGAGCCATTTCAGCCCGTCGAGAATGGCGTCCACCGCCTCCGGCGTCGAGCGTTCGCGGTCGGTGTCCTCGATCCGCAGCAGGAATCTGCCGCCGACATGCTTGGCGTAGAGCCAGTTGAACAAAGCGGTGCGCGCCCCGCCGATGTGCAGAAAGCCGGTGGGCGAGGGGGCGAAGCGGGTGACGATGGCGGACATGGCGGACTCGAGCGAACGGAGGCGGGCCTCTAGCAGATACGAGGCATTCGGACAAAGGCCGTGCGAGGCGGGGGCGGCTAGAGGTCTTCCGGGCTCAGTCCCGAGCGCTTCGCGATCCGCTCCAACATCCGCGGACCGATTTCATCCCCGTCGTGGAAGGCGAATACAAGGTCGGGCCAACCGTCCCGTTCCAGCGTGGCGTGAGACCCGGTCTGGCGCTTCAGCCGCCAACCGATCCGCCTCAGCGCTTCGAACACGCGACGCGCCTTGGCCGCGCCAAACCGGCTCACTCCGCCGCAAGCAACAATTGAATCGCCATTGGCGACGCCTCGTCATTTTCCAGGCGCTCGGCAAGCACCCGCAAGGCAAGCGCCTCCGCCTTCGCCATCGCGACCTCGCGGGTTGGACCATAGGCCATCGCGCCCTCGATTTCCGGCACTTCGGCCAACCAACGACCGTCAGTTTCCTGTTCAGTCTCCAAAGTTAAATTCATGGCAAGTTCCTCGGTCGGAATCGCAAATCGCCGCCAACATTAAACATATCATACTTGTCGCCCTTTCTTCCTCCGTCTCGGCGCAGCGCCGGTCGAGGAGCGGGCGAAGCGACCGTCGACGGCGGATGTGAGAGGTTCTCGCGACTAGGGCAGCGAATGGACGATGACCGGCCCGGCGGTGGCGCGCGCCGGCTCAGCCACCAGCGGGCCGAGGTGCTTCTCGATCCAGGCGAGCGCGCGCCGGTTCGATTCCTCGGCCCCCTCGACCGAATTGAAGATGCTGATCGCGGTGACGGTGTCGTCGGGGGCGTAGATCACGTAATAGCCCATGAATCCGGGCACGCCGCTGATGATGGGGACCGCGCCCTTGATCTTTTGCGCGAGTTCGTCCGATTTGCCGGCCTTCGCCTTGAACTGTCGCAGCGCAGCATACATGGCTTTCTCTCCCAACTAGGCTCGCAAAGGGTTTGTGACCTTTCAATCTCGCAAGGCGATCCTGACTGGCGTGTGGTCGGACGCCTTCTCCCGCCCCCGCATGGCCTTGTCGATGGTCGCCGTGGCCAGACGGTCGGCGGCTTGCGGCGACAGCAGCAGGTGATCGATGCGGATGCCGTTGTTGCGCTGCCAGGCGCCGGCCTGATAATCCCAAAAGGTGAAGAGCCCGCCCGCGTCGCTGGTCGCGCGCAAGGCGTCGGTGAAGCCGAGCGCCAGCAATTCCTGAAATTTGGCGCGCGTCTGCGGCAGAAACAGCGCGTCGCCAGTCCATTGCTCCGGGTGCGCCGCGTCGAGCGGGGCGGGGATGACGTTGTAGTCGCCGGCGATCACCAGCGGCTCTTCGTAGTCCAGCAGTTTTCGCGCATGGCGGATCAGCCGGTCCATGAAGGCGAGTTTGTAGTCGTATTTCTCCGTCCCCACCGGGTTGCCGTTGGGCAGATAGAGGCTCGCCAGCCGCAGCACCGTTTTGCCCCAGGGGATGACGGCTTCGAGATAGCGCGACTGGACGTCGTTCTCGTCGCCGGGCAGGCCGCGCTCCACTTCGAGCGGATGTTTCGACAGGATCGCGACGCCGTTGAACGTCTTCTGCCCGTGGGTGGCGATGTTGTAGCCGAGCGCCTCGATCTCCTCGCGCGGAAAGGCGTCGTCCTGGCACTTGATCTCCTGCAGACAGATCGCGTCCGGCGCGACCTCGCGCAAATAGTCGAGCAGGTGCGGCAGACGCTGGCGCACCGAATTGACGTTCCAAGTCGCGATGATCAGGGCGGAACTCCGGGGTTGGCGGACGAGCATCGCATATTCGGCCGGCGACCACCAAGCGGGCGGAGTCGAAGCCCGGCCGTTTTCGTGGTAAAAGCGCCAGCGATGACCAGACAGGATGTCCTCGATCGGCTGCGGCAAAACGAGCCGGCGCTGCGCGCGCGCGGCGTGACCCACGCCGCCTTGTTCGGATCGGTGGCGCGCGGCGAGCAGCGGCCCGACAGCGATATCGACATCATGGTCGAGATCGCGGCGGACGCGCCGGTTGGCGTATTTGAATACGTGGGCATCGTTCAGTTCATCGAACGCATGTTTCCAACGCGCGTGGATGTCGTCGACCGCGCGGGCTTGAAACATTATGTACGTCCTCAGGCCGAACGCGACGCCGTCTATGCTTTCTGAATCTCCCGGCTTCACTTTGGCTGGGCGCTGCCCTAGTTGAACGGGCGTCATTGCGAGCGCAGCGAAGCAATCCATGTTTCCGCTGAGCCGCATTATCCTGCTTGCCGACGATCGCGTCGAGATGGATTGCTTCGCTGCGCTCGCAATGACGGAGATTTCTTATTTAACCTGCTATCGGCGCCAGTACAGCGGTGTCGCTGACATAAGGGTATTACGCAGTTCGCGAAAGTCTGCCGCCGCACCGAGCGACGAACGCGCCCGAACGCGATCCTAATCACCCGGCTGGCCGAAGCGCGCTCGCGCCTATAAATAGCTCCCATGACCGACAGCAAACCGAGCCTCGCCGGCGCCACGCGCGCCGAACTCGTCGCAGCCCTCGCCGAAGTGGGCGTGCCCGAGCGCGAGCGGCGTATGCGCTCGGCGCAGCTGTGGCACTGGATCTATCATCGCGGCGCAAGCGATTTCTCCGCCATGCGCAACATCGCCCGGCCGCTCTTGGAGACGCTGGCGGATCGGTTCACGCTGGCGCGGCCGCAGATCGTCGCCGAGCAGGTGTCGGCCGACGGCACCCGCAAATGGCTGCTGCGGATGCCGGCCAAGGGGCCGCATGACAAGGGCGCCGAGATCGAGTGCGTCTATATCCCCGAGAGCGACCGCGGCACGCTGTGCGTCTCAAGCCAGGTCGGCTGCACGCTCAAATGCACCTTCTGCCATACGGGCACGCAAGGATGGGCGCGCAACCTGTCGGCGGCGGAGATCGTCGGCCAGGTGATGGTGGCGCGCGACCGGCTCGGCGATTTTCCCGGCGGCGTCGCGCCGACCGACGGCCTCGTGCCTTCGGGCGAGGGCGTGCGCGCGGTGAGCAACATCGTGTTCATGGGGCAGGGCGAGCCGCTGTATAATTTCGACGGCGTGCGCGACGCGATATCGGTGCTGACGGACGGGGAGGGGCTGTCGCTGTCGAAGCGGCGGATCACCGTCTCCACCTCCGGCGTCACGCCCGAGATGGGGCGGCTCGGCGACGAATGCGGCACGATGCTCGCCGTCTCCCTGCACGCGACCAACGATCCCCTGCGCGACAAACTGGTGCCGCTCAACCGCAAATACCCAATTCAGCAATTGATGCAGGCGTGCCGCGACTATCCCGGCGCCTCCAACGCGCGCCGCATCACGTTCGAATATGTGATGCTGAAGGGCGTCAACGATTCTCCCGCCGAAGCGCGCGCGCTGGTCAGGCTGTTGCAGGGGCTGCCGGCCAAGATCAACCTGATCCCGTTCAATCCCTGGCCCGGCAGCCCTTACGAATGTTCGGACTGGGAGACGATCGAGCGCTTTTCCGAGATCGTGTTCAACGCCGGCTACGCCAGCCCCGTGCGCACGCCGCGCGGCCGCGACATTCAGGCCGCCTGCGGACAGTTGAAGAGCGACACCGAGCGGGTGCGGGCGCGGGCGCGGCTGATGCTGGAGGAGAGCCTCGTCAACGGGCTCGATTGAGCGCCGATGCCGCTGCATCTGCTAAAACTGTGCGTCGGCGCCGATTCCGTCGCCGACCTCGAAGGATGGGTCGGGCAGCGGGTGCACGAACGCGTCGCCAGGCGCGAGCGGCCGCGCTCGCTGCATGTCACCCGGATGGTGCCCTCCCGCGCGGCGGAAATCGTCGACGGCGGCTCGCTGTACTGGATCATCAAGGGCCAGCTCGCGGCGCGGCAGCGGGTGCTGGAGATCGAGCCGTTCGTCGATGTCGACGGCATAGGGCGCTGCCGTCTCTGGCTCGATCCCGCCGTGGTCAAAGTGGCGCCGCGGCCGATGCGGCCGTTTCAGGGCTGGCGCTATTTCGCCGCCAAGGATGCGCCGGCCGATCTCGGCGGCTCCGGCGCGGGCGAGATGCCGGAGGAACTGCGCCGTTCGCTGGGCGAACTCGGGCTATTGTGAGCGCTCAAGGCATTGCCGCACGGCGATCTCGCATCGCTCGCCCTGCGGCAGCGGACGCCCGCGCGAATCGGCGTAGGCGATGCCGCGCACGCCGTGGCTGTCGATGGTGAAACGGGCCTCGCAATCGCCGTCGGGGGCCGAGAAGGTCGCGCGCTCGTCCGCCCCGACCGCCGGCAGCCAGCCCTCGACCCGCAACCGCCCGACGCGATAGACCCAGATCTGCTCGACGCCGACGGGAATTCGCTGGTCCGGCGGGCCGAAACAGGCGCGGATTTTCGCCGCCGGACGGTTGAACAGATAGGTCTCGCCGAGTTGGGCCTCGTCGGGCGCGCAGCCGGCGAGCGCCAGGACCGCGACGCCAATACATGTCCGCCAAATCATGCCACGGCTTTAGGCGAGCGCCGCCGCCGCGTCCACTGGACGCGGCGGCGGCGCTGGGGCACGAAGGCGCCATGAGCGACGATTCCGAGGAGACGGCCCGCTGGCGACAGACCCTGGTCGGGCTGGTCGTCGTCGTCCTGCTGCTGGTCGCGGGCTGGTGGGTGATGAGCGATTTGCAGCATCACCGCGAGATCGACAATTGCATCGCCTCGGGACGGCGCGACTGCGTGCCGCTGGAGACGGGGAAATGATGCGGCCTTTCGGTTGAAGTCCGCGCGCGCCCCCCCTCCCTGACCCTCCCCCGCGAGGGGGGAGGGGACCTCGAGCGGCGCCGCCAATCCGGAACGCGCGCCCATCCGCCGGGCGGCGTGCAGCGGCTCAGCGCGAAAGCGCCGCCTTCGCCCGCGCGACGGCGGTCCGGCAGGTCGCGGCGTCGCCGGCGTCATTGGCGGCGCGCGCCTCCTCGATGGCGACCTCGAATCGCGCGTCGCGGACGCTGGCGGCCGAATCGGCGGCGTCTTTCGCGTCGGCGGCGGAGGCGGGCGTCGGCTGATGGTGCATTTTCGCGTCCGTGCTCTCCGACACCCCGGCGGCCCGCACGGTCGCGTCCGGCGCGGCGGCGTCGAAGCGGGCCTGAAGCCGGGCGATTTCGTCGCCGCAGGGGCTCGCCAAGGCCGCGCCGGCGAGCGTCAAGGCCGCGCCGGCGAGCGTCAAAGCGAAGGGCGCGAGAACAAGAGCTTTCATGGCTGTCTCCCCGACAGGCCGCGCGACGGCGGCCGCACCGCAGAATGCGCCGAGTCGGCGCTCAAGCGGGAGAGAAAATGTGAATTTTTCTATCCGCGATCAATTCGCGCGAGGCCTTGCCGTAGGTGACCATATGCGGCGCGGCGGCGTGCGCCTTCAGCGCGTCGGCGCTCGCCCAGGTCTCCAAAACCACAAAACTGTCCGGGCCGACCGGCGTCTGGAACGCGCCAAAACCTTCGGCGTCGACGAACGGCTGATATTCGACGCAGCCGTCCTCGGCGTGGACGGCGGGCATGTTGGCGCGAAACAGGGCGAGCAGGTCGCCACGGCGACCCGGTTTGGCGGTGAGCACGGCGACGACCCGGATCATGACGTTTTCTCCCCTTGCGATCCCTGTTTCCTGACGCCGTAACGGCCGGCCGTCAACCCGGCGCTTGCGTTTGCCGCCGATCGACCCAAAATGCGGGCTTGGAGCTTTTGAAAATGTCCGGTTCGCTGACCCCCCGCAGCACGTCGTCGCAGATTTCCGACTTCCTCGCCCAGGCGCGCAAGGCGCCCACGCTCTATGGCGGGCGGGGACGGCTGATCTTCGCGCTCGACGCGACGATGAGCCGGCAGCCGACCTGGGACATGGCGCTGAGCCTGCAAGCGCGGATGTTCGAGGCGGCCGCCGAGATCGGCGGGCTCGACGTGCAACTCGTCTATTTCCGCGGCCAGGGCGAATGCGTCGCCTCGCGCTTCGTCTCGCAGGGCGAGGGGCTGGCCGATCTGATGCGCGGCCTTTCCGTGCGCGGCGGCGTGACGCAATTGCGCCGGGTGCTCGTCCATGCGCGCAACGAAGCCAAGGCGGCCAAGGTTGGGGCGCTGGTGTTCGTCGGCGACGCGATGGAGGAGGAGGCCGACGCCGTGCTCGCCGTCGCGGGCGAACTGGCGTTGAGCGGCGTCAAGGCGTTCATGTTTCAGGAGGGCGACGAGCGGCGCGCCATGACCACGTTCAAGGAGATCGCCCGGCTGACCGGGGGCGCCTATGGCGCGTTCGACGCCGGCGCGGCGGCGCGGCTGGCGACGCTTTTGCGGGCGGCGGCGGCCTATGCGGCGGGCGGGCGCAGCGCGCTGGAGGCGCTGGCGGCGCGCGAGGCGGACGTGCGGCCGCTGCTCGCGCAGATGCGGGGCTGAACCGAGCCTGTCATGCCCCAACTCATCGCCGGCCTGTTCGCGCTTTATCTGCTCCTGATGGCGATCCGCGCCTTCGGCCGCATCACGCCGGCCTCCGCCGCCAAGATCGTGCGCGGCGGCGGCTATGCGCTGGGGTTCGCCGCCCTGGCTTTGCTGCTGCTGCGCGGCAGTTTCGGGCTGGTCGGCGTGCTGGCGAGCCTGTTGCTGGGCAACGCCGTGCGCGGCGGCGGCAATCCGTTCGCCTCCATGATGGGCGCAGCGGGATGGGGCAAGGCGAAGCCGCGCGTCTCGACCGCCCGTTCGGCGGCGATCGAAATGCGGCTCGACCGCGATTCCGGGCGGATGAGCGGCGTCGTCACCGCCGGCCCGTTCGCCGGGCGGACGCTGGAGGCGATGACGCGCACGGATTGCGTCGAAGTCTATCGCTATTGCCTGAGCGACGATCCCGAGGGCGCGGCGCTGCTAGAGGCTTATCTCGACCGCCGGTTCCCCGCTTGGCGTGAGGCAGAGCAGGGTGAGGGCGACGCGCGGCCGCGCGGCTGGAGCGGCGGGGCGCTGTCCCGCGATGAGGCGTACGAAATCCTGGGCCTGGCGAAGGGCGCGGGCCGCGAGGAGATCGTCGCCGCGCACCGCAGCCTGATGAAGAAGCTTCATCCAGATCACGGCGGCTCGACCGCTCTGGCCGCGCGGGTCAATCAGGCCAAGGATGTTCTGCTGGACTGACATGGGATACGCAAACTCCGCAACGCAACGCTTTTCCGCAACCCTGAACACAAATCACTAACAGTCCGCTCAATCCTGGGTTGCGAAGCAGGGCAGGCCGCCGTGCTTGAGATCGCGGCAGGCGCGCTGCGCCGAACCCGAATCGAGGCCGGCGAAGCGGACGCGGTACAGCGTGTCGCCGTCGCGACGCACTTTCTCGGTGAAGCCGCGCGCCGAGGCCAGCGCGTGGTTGCGCGATTTCGCCTGCTGGAGCAGGCGGCGCGCCTTGTCGGCGTCGTCGGTGGCGCCGATCTGGATGATCCAGTCGCCCTTGCCGGGCTTGGATGGCGCCTCATCGTCGCTCTCGTCGTTGCGCGCGACGCGGGTTTCCTCGTCGTCCGACTTGCGGGCGCTCGCCTTGCTCTTGGGGCCGGTGCGCCAGCCGAGCTTGGCGGGATCGAGCTTCGCGGCTTTGGCGAGCAGCGGCGAGGCCGGCGCCGGCTTGGCGGCAAGGCGGCGGATCGGGGCGGGCGGCAGCGGCGCGGCGTCCTCGCTGACGTCGCCTTCGCCCTGCGGCTCCGCGCCCGCGGCGGGGGCGTCGGCCTCGGCGACGTCTTCCTCGTCGGCGACTTGGGTCGCCCGCGCGCCGCCGCGCGCCACCGGCACGGTGTAAGTTTCCGGCGCGATCTGGGCGAGACGGGTCGAGCCGCGAACCGGCGAGGCGTCGGCGATATGGCTCTCGATCAACCGCTCCATCAGCCGGTCGCGCGCCGGGCCGGAGCGCCCGCCCATGACCACGGCGACCATCGAGCGGCCGTCGCGATGCACCGAGGTCAGCAGGTTGAAGCCAGAGGCGCGGGTGTATCCGGTCTTGATGCCGTCGACGCCTTCGATGCGGCCGAGCAGGTGATTGTGATTGCCGATCACCGCGCCGTCGTAGACGAACTCATGCAACGAAAAATAGTGATAGTAGTTGGGGAAGCGCGCCTGCAACGAGCGGGCGAGCAGCGCGAGGTCATGCGCGGTCGTCAGTTGCTCGTCGTTGGGCAGGCCGGAGGCGTTGCGATAGAGCGTGCGCGACATGCCGAGTTGGTGCGCGCGATGCGTCATCAGCGCGGCGAAGCTCTTTTCATCATGGCCGACCGCCTCCGCAACCGCCACCGCGACATCGTTGGCGGAGCGGGTGACGATCGCCTTGATCGCCTCCTCGACGGAAATGCTCTCGCCGACCGCCACGCCGAGTTTTGACGGCTCCTGCTCGGCGGCGTGGCTTGAGATCGTGATCCGCGACGACAGCGTCATATTGCCTTTTTCGAGCTGCTCGAACAGCAGATAGAGCGTCATCACCTTGGTGATCGAGGCGGGATGGCGCAGCGCGTTCTCGTTGACGCCCCAGAGTTCGCGGCCGGTGTTGGCGTCGACGACGATCGCCGAATATTTGGACGGATCGCACTCGGCCGGCGTCGACGAAGCGGCCTGACTCGCGTGGGCGCGATGGTGGCGATGCCAGCGCGCCTGAGCGGGCGCGGAACTCAGCGTCAGCGCGGTGGCCGCCAGGCATAGGCCGGCCGCGAAAGGCGCAAGACGAGACAAACCAAAACGCAATTCACCGAATCTCATGACGCGCCCTTGAACCCCGCGCAACGCGTCCGGCGAGCGGACCAGCGTTGCAAAACGCACACATGGGGCAAGCCTATGAGATTGCGGTTACGCGCACGTTAATGGCCGCGCCTGCAAGTCCCAATTATCGCGCCAAACCGTTGAAATGACGGCGTTAACGTTGCGGAGCGCAACGGGGCGCGATCGTGAAGGCGGCAGACAAGCCGTTGATATCGAAGGGTTAAATTTCATTAACCGCGGTCGCGGAGATTTCGGCGCGCCGGCGTCAGACCAATTTCCATGCTGCAATGCGGAATACTGGATTGACTTTATGTTGCACTGCACCTAAATCAAGCAGGCGGGCGCGGCGAAAAGTCGGCGCGGTCCCCCAGATACGTTACGAGGCATCTCATGAACGCGCTCACCTTCGAAGACTTCCAGAACTTCTCCAAGCAGCAGGTCGAAGCCGCGACCGCTTTCGCCAGCACCCTGTCGAAGGGCATGCAGGACATTGCGACCGAGACCGCCGAGTACTCCAAGCAGAGCATGACGGCTGGCGCGGAAGCGATGGAGCGTCTGCTCGGCGCCAAGACGGTCGAGACGGCGGTGCAGGTGCAGACCGATTACGCCAAGTCGGCCTACGAAGGCTTCGTCGCCAAGGCGACCAAGATCAACGAGATCGTCACCAAGCTCGCCAGCGAAGCCGCCAAGCCGGCGCAGCAGGCGTTCGCCAAGGCCGTCGAGAAGCACTAAGCTCTCCATTCGACGACAGCGATATGTTGGTAAGGCCGGCGCCAGCGCCGGCCTTTTTTGTTGTGCGCGCCTCTTGCGCTCTGGGGCAGAATTGGCGAACCTGCCAAGATTGCGTCGGCCCTCTGGCGCCTGTGCCTCATGGCGCCTAGATGAGATCGGCGGTTCGCTGCGTGGGGCTTCGACGGTGTCGTGGTTTCGCGCGGCGCAGAAGAGAGGTTCCTCCTTGATCGCCGAGCCGCATCCGCTACTCAGTCGATTCCGGGCAGGTATGGCGCTGATTGTGAGATGGTTGTCCAGTCGCGCGACGGTTTCGGCGCAGTCGTCGCGCGCGCTGACGGCGGCCAAGGAGCCGCGCCGCAATAGCGACAATCCCGGCGCGGGCGCGGCCGTCATCACCCGCACGCGGACGCAGACGAAGCGTCCCAACATGTACCGCGTGCTGCTGCTCAACGACGACTATACGCCGATGGAGTTCGTGATCGCCATCCTGCAATCGTTCTTCAACAAAAACGCCGAGGAGGCCACGCAGATCATGCTGCATGTCCATCACAACGGCGTCGGGGAATGCGGCGTCTTCACCTATGAGATCGCCGAGACAAAGGTCGCGCAGGTGATGGACCATGCGCGCAAGAATCAACATCCGCTCCAATGCATTATGGAAAAGAAGTGAGGTCGTGATGCCGGTTTTCTCAAGAGCGCTCGAAAAGACGCTGCGCCGGGCGCTGGCCATCGCCAACGAGCATCGACACGAACTCGCTTCGCTGGAGCATCTGCTGCTGGCGCTGCTCGACGACCCGGACGCTGCCGCCGTCATGCGCGCCTGCAACGTCGATCTCGACCAGTTGCGCAAGACCGTGCTGCGCTATGTCGAGCATGAATTGCACAGCCTGGTGATCGAGAACGGCGAGGAGGCGAAAGCGACCGCCGGCTTCCAGCGCGTCGTGCAGCGCGCCGCCATTCACGTGCAATCCTCCGGCCGCGAGGAGGTCACCGGCGCCAACGTGCTGGTGGCGATCTTCGCCGAGCGCGAGAGCCACGCCGCCTATTTCCTGCAAGAGCAGGACATGACGCGCTACGACGCCGTCAATTACATCAGCCACGGCATCGCCAAGCGCCCCGGCCTGTCCGACCCGGCGCGCGGCCCGCGCGGCATCGACGAGGAGGCCGAAGCGCGCGAGGCGAAGGAGGCCAAGGAGACCGGCGAGGCGAAGAAAAAGGAAGGCGCGCTGGAGGCTTATTGCGTCAACCTCAACAAGAAGGCGAAGGACGGCCGCGTCGATCCGCTGATCGGCCGCGAGGCCGAGGTGTCGCGCACGATTCAGGTTTTGTGCCGGCGGCAGAAGAACAACCCGCTGCTGGTCGGCGATCCCGGCGTCGGCAAGACCGCGATCGCGGAAGGGCTGGCGCGCAAGATTCTCAAATCGGAAGTGCCGGAGGTGCTGGCCAACGCCACCGTGTTCGCGCTCGACATGGGCGCGCTGCTCGCCGGCACCCGCTATCGCGGCGATTTCGAGGAGCGGCTGAAACAGGTGATGAAGGAGATCGAGAACCACAAGGACGCGATCCTGTTCATCGACGAAATTCACACCGTGATCGGCGCCGGCGCGACTTCGGGCGGCGCGATGGACGCCTCCAACCTGCTCAAGCCGGCGCTGGCGCAAGGTTCGCTGCGCTGCATCGGCTCGACCACCTACAAGGAATACCGGCAATATTTCGAGAAGGACCGGGCCTTGGTGCGCCGGTTCCAGAAGATCGACGTGAAGGAGCCCAGCGTCGAGGATTCGGTGGAGATCCTGAAAGGGCTGAAGCCCTATTTCGAGGAGTTCCACAAGCTGCGCTACACCAACGAGGCGGTGAAGGCGGCGGTCGAATTGTCGTCGCGCTACATCCACGACCGCAAGCTGCCCGACAAGGCGATCGACGTGATCGACGAAACCGGCGCGTCGCAGATGCTGCTGCCCGAGGGCAAGCGCAAGAAGACCATCGGCATCAAGGAGATCGAGGCGACCGTCGCCAGCATGGCGCGGATTCCACCCAAGAGCGTGTCAAAGGACGACACCGAGGTGCTGCAACATCTCGAATCGACGCTGAAGCAGGTGGTCTATGGCCAGGACGCCGCACTGAGCGCGCTGTCCTCCGCCATCAAGCTCGCCCGCGCGGGCTTGCGCGATCCCGAGAAGCCGATCGGCTCGTATCTGTTCTCCGGCCCGACCGGCGTCGGCAAGACCGAGGCGGCGCGGCAACTCGCCTCCAGCCTCGGGCTGGAGCTGATCCGCTTCGACATGTCCGAATATATGGAGCGCCACACCGTCAGCCGCCTGATCGGCGCGCCTCCCGGCTATGTCGGCTTCGATCAGGGCGGCCTGCTGACCGACGCGATCGACCAGCATCCGCATAGCGTGCTGCTGCTCGAC
>JAGWRL010000173.1 GCA_028876585.1 Pseudomonadota bacterium
ACCAGTAGACGTCGCCGTCGTGATAATCGAACACATATTGATGCGTCATCGCGGCGTAGACGAGATAGCCGGCGGTGGTGTGCACCACGCCCTTGGGCGCGCCGGTCGAGCCGGAGGTGTAGAGGATGAACAGCGGGTCTTCCGCGTTCATCGGCTCGGCCGGACAATCGGCGCTGACGCCGGCGCTCGCCTCGTGCAGCCAGACGTCGCGGCTGGAATCCCAATCGACGGCGCCGCCGACGTGCTTGACCACCAGCACATGCTTGACGCAATCGGTCTTCTTGATCGCGGCGTCGACATTGGCCTTCAGCGGCACCTTGCGGCCGCCGCGCAGGCCCTCATCGGCCGTGATGACGACGGCGCTCTCCGCGCCCTCGATGCGGCCGGCCAGCGCATCGGGCGAGAAGCCGCCGAACACGATGGAATGGATCGCGCCGATGCGCGCGCAGGCCAGCATGGCGTAAGCCGCCTCGGGGATCATCGGCAGATAGATGGTGACGCGATCGCCGCGCTTGACGCCATGCGCCTTCAGCACATTGGCGAAGCGGCCGACGTGTTCGGCCAGCTCGGCGTAGGTGATGTGCTTCGATTTCGAGGGGTCGTCGCCCTCCCAGATGATCGCGGTCTGGTTGGCGCGCTGGGGCAGATGGCGGTCGATGCAATTGACGGCGACATTGGTCTGGCCATCCTCGAACCATTTGATCGAGACGTTATGCGGATCGAACGAGACGTTCTTCACCTTGGTGAACGGCTTCGACCAGTCGATGCGCTTGCCATGCTCGCCCCAAAAGCCGTCGGGGTCGCTGAGCGAGCGCGCGTACATCGCCTGAAATTTGGCGTCGTCGACATAGGCGCGCTTGGCCCAGTCGGCCGAAACCTCATAAATTTTCTCGGACATCGGCGTCTCCTCGAAGGCGCCTGTTCGGCGCGCCCATCCGCGATGGTTATGCCTTACCGCGGCCTTCGGCGCCAAGTCGGCGGCGGTCACGCTTTGGTCGTAAGCCTTTGGCGGGCCGGAGCGCGAGGGAACAGCCCGCCGGCCGCCGGCGTTGTGGCGAGATCAAGTTCAGGAGAACGCCATGACCTGCGCTCGCAAAATCCTGCTTTCCGCCGCGGCCGGCGGCGCCATCGCCCTCGCGGCGCTCGCCGCCACCCCCGCCGCCGCCTTCGATCCGATCTATAATGACGGACGGCGGCCGTATTTCGGCGATTATTACGGACCCGGACCGTATGGTTATCCCAGCTACGGCTACGGCTATGCGCTGGGCTGGGGTCCGGACTACGAGACCGGCTCGGTGCTGATCCCGGTCTGCCCGGTCGGCTATCGCCTCGGTCCGCGCGGAAGGCTCTGCTGGCCGGATTGACCGGCCGGCGCAAAACTCCCGTCCCGTAAAACCGCTGGGGATCGGGAGAGACGAAGATGAGACGCGCGCTCGCCGTCGCAGCGATGCTCTTGTGGGCGGGCGCCGGTTTGGCCGACCCGGCCACGGAGACGGTGTCGCCTGGGGGAAAATGGCTGGCGCAGCAACTCGATGCGATGGGCGTCGAGGACAAATGGATCGCCGGTCGTCACGTCGACTGGCGCACCGGCCTGCCCGACGGCCGACCCGAGCGCACCGCCGGCCGCCGCACCCATTGCAGCGCCTTCGTCGCCGCCGCGGCGGAAAAGCTCGGCGTGCATATCCTGCGTCCGCCCGAGCACGGACAGGTGCTGCTCGCCAACGCGCAATTCGAATGGCTCGCCGATCAAGGCGGCGAGGAAGGTTGGCGCGCGCTGCCGGGCGGGCGGGCCGCGCAGGCCGCCGCCAACGCCGGCGATCTCGTGGTGGCGACCTATGAAAGCCACCGCGACGACAAGCCGGGCCATATCGCCATCGTCAAGCCGGCCGCGCGCGACGACGCCGCGCTGGCGGCCGACGGGCCGCTGGTCATCCAGGCGGGAACGCTCAACAGCGGCGCGATCGCGCTGCGCGCGGGCTTTTCCGGCCATCCCGCGGCGTGGCGCGACCACGAGGTGCGCTATTACGCCCACACGGTCGCGAACGCGCCTTAGCGCGGCGCCATGCGGATGGCGCCGTCTAGCCGCACGTGTTCGCCGTTGAAATAGCCGTTGCGGATCATCTCCAGCGCCAGCGAGGCGTATTCCTGCGGGTCGCCGAGCCGTTTGGGGAACGGCACCGAGGCGGCGAGCGCGCCTTTCACGTTGTCGGGCAGGCCGTGCAGCAGCGGCGTGTTGAACAGGCCGGGCAGGATCGTGTTGACGCGAATGCCCTCGTTCATCAGATCGCGCGCGATCGGCAGCGTCATGCCGACGATTCCGGCCTTCGAGGCGGAATAGGCGGCCTGGCCGATCTGCCCGTCGACCGCCGCGACGGACGCCGTGTTGACGATTGCGCCGCGCTCTCCCTGCGCGTCGAGCGGATCGAGCGTCATCATGCCGGCGGCGCTTTTGGCCAGACAGCGGAACGTGCCGATCAGGTTGATCTCGATGATGCGGGCGAAATCGGCGGTGGGGTGCGCTTTCGGCGCGCCCGTCGTCTTGTCGCGGCTGGCCGCTTTGACGGCGATGCCGGTGCCGGCGCAATTGACGAGAATGCGCTCCTGCCCGTGCGCGGCGCGGGCGGCGGCGAACGCGGCCTCGACGCTGTCCTCCGAGGTGACGTTGGTCTTGACGAACAGGCCGCCGATCTCGCGCGCCAGCGCCTCGCCCTTGTCGGCGTTGAGGTCGAAGAGCGCCACCCGCACGCCCGCGCCCGCAAGCTTGCGCGCCGTCGCCTCGCCGAGGCCGGAGGCGCCGCCGGTGACCACGGCGGCGATCGAGGAATCGAGGTTCATGCGTTAGTCTCCTCCAGAAGTTCCGCCGCGCTGGCGGTATCGGTCACGGCGAAGGCGGCGGCCATCTTGTCGCGGTCGAGTTCGCCCTCCCACCATGACACCACCACCGTCGCCACGCCATTGCCGATGATGTTGGTCAGCGCCCGGCATTCGCTCATGAACTTGTCGATGCCGAACACGATCGCGAGCCCCG
>JAGWRL010000174.1 GCA_028876585.1 Pseudomonadota bacterium
CGGGCCGCCAGCGCCGCCACGCGGGCGCGCAATTGCTCCGGCGCGGCCTCGCGCGCGGCCTGCGCGCGGATCGCCCGGCGCAGTGCGACCAAATCGGCGTAATGGGCGGCCAGTTCCGGCGAGCGCTCAAGTTCGCGCTCGAACCCGAGCTGGTTGGCGGCGTCGAGTTCGCCGTCGAGCGCCATCTGGGCGCGCAGGATCGCCTCGTCGTTCATGCGCTCCCCTTCAGGATTTTCGCCAGCGCGGCCCGCGCGCGCGCCAGCCGCGACATCACCGTCCCGAGCGGCGCCCGCGTCGCGGCGGCGATCTCGCGATAGTTCAATTCCTCGATCTCGCGCAGCGCCAGCGTCTCGCGCAAAGCCGCCGGCAGGCTCGCCAGCGCGCGGGCGAGGCGCTCGCCCTCGTCGCGCGCGATCAGCGCCGCCTCCGGGTCGAGGCCCGGCTCGACCAGCGTCTCGTCGAGTTCGACGCTCGGGCGGCGGTGGGCGAGCCAGGTCAGCGCCGCGTTGCGCACGATGGCGAGCCACCAGGCGCGCGGATGGAGCGGCGTGGTCGATTCGAGCGCGGCGAGCGCGCGCAGCGCCGCCTCCTGCACGATGTCCTGCGCGTCGACGCCATTGCCAGCGAGCCATTTGGCCAGCCGATAGGCGTCGTCGAGATGCGGCGGGACGATCTCGCGAAACCGTCGTTTGGCCGCCTCTCCGCTCATGCGCTCCCGCTTCGCCCTATTTCGCCCGCTCGCGCAGAAAGGCGATCACGTCGGCGCGGTCCTGCGGGCTCGCCAGATGATAGAACATCCGCGCGCCGGGCAGGAAGGCCTGCGGATCGGTCAGCCATTGGTCGAGCGTGCGCTCGTCCCAGACGAAGCCGGCGCCCTTCAGCGCCGGGGAATAGGCGAAATCCGGCAGCGAGCCCGCCTTGCGCCCGAACACGCCGCGATGCCTGGGGCCGACGTCGTTCCGGTCGAGCGAATGGCAATCCTGGCAGCCCTCGTAAACGCTCGCGCCGCGCTCCGGGTCGCCCGCCGCGAGCGCGGGGGAGGCCGCCAGCGCGGCGAGAAGGAGGGCGAGCCTCATGCCTCCAGCGCCTCGTCGGTGATGGCGAGCGGGGCGCTCGTGGGCGCGTAGACCACCTCGGCGACGCCGAGATATTTGCGCAATTCGCCGGCGGGCACTTTCTTTGGCCCCGGCCCCGGCGCGGTTCCCGGCGCCGGCTGCGGGAAGGCGGTCGAGCGGGCGGTGTGGAAGGTGACGGCGCCCTCCACCTTCTGCATGATCTGGTGGATATGCCCGTTCAGCACGGTCGCCGAGCCGAAGCGCGACAACATGCCCAGCGCCTGCGCGCCGTCCTGCGTCCCCCAGCCCCAGTCGGGCGCGACCATCCACAGCGGGATATGGGCGAACACCACGATCGGCGTCGAGGCCGAGCGGCCGCGCAGGTCGTTGTCGAGCCAGGCGAGTTGCTCCGCCCCGAGCGAGCCGAGGCCGTTCTGGCCGAGATCGACGACATTGACCAGGCTGACGAAATGCACGCCGTTATGGTCGAACGCATACCAGCCGCCGCCCGTCGCGCCCTTGCCGAAGCGGTCGAGATAGGCGGTTTTCGTGGCGGGATCGAGAATGTCGTGCTCGCCCGGCGCATAGTGGACGTCGAGTCCGGCCTCGCCGATCAGCTTATGCGCGTCGTCGAACTCCTCCGGCTTGGCCAGATGCGAGACGTCGCCGGTGTGCAGCATGAAGGCGGGCTTGACCGGCAGCGCCTTGACCTTGCCAATCGCCTCTTTCAGCGTCGCGCGCGCGTCCGGGTTGGCGGGCTTGGCGAAGCCGATGTGGCTGTCGGAGATTTGCACGAAGGAGAAGCCGCCCTCCTGCGCCCGCGCCTGCCCGATCAGCCGCGAACCCGGCACGCCGCCGTTGAGCGTCCAGATCAGGCCCGTTCCCGCCCAGACCATGCATTCCAACGCCTGTCGCCGGTCCAGTTTCGCGCGCGCGTCGTCCATGGCTTTGCACTCCCAAGGGCGGCGAAGAGGCGCCGCTCACAGGGATAGACTCGGACGGCCGCCGCTTTATTCCGCACTCGCGCGGAAATTTCGCGCGCCCGACCTATCCCTTCTGCCGACTTGCCAGCGCCCGGCGCGGCGTGCGAGCCAAGGGGCAGGCGGGGGACACCGCCGGGAGACGCCGGATTTGTTCTATCGCGAGGCTGGGCAGTTCAAGACCACCTACGCCGCCGACATGGCGGTGTTCCCGATCCGGCAGGACCGCATCGGGCTGGCGCTGATTCTGGGTTTCGCCTTCCTCGTCGTCCCCGCCTTCGGCAGCCCGTTCTTCATCGAGACGATGATGATCCCGTTCCTGGTGCTGTCGCTGGGCGCGATCGGGCTCAACCTGCTGACGGGCTACACCGGGCTGCTGTCGCTCGGCTCGGCCGGGTTCATGGGGGTGGGCGCCTACGCCTGCTACAAGCTCGACACCTTTTTTCCGCAGGTGAACATCCTGGTGTGGATTCTCGTCTCCGGCCTGTTCGCCAGCGCGGTCGGCGTGCTGTTCGGCTTGCCGAGCCTGCGCATCAAGGGTTTTTATCTCGTGGTGGCGACGCTGGCGGCGCAGTTCTTTCTCGAATGGGCGTTCGCGCGCGTGCCCTGGCTCTACAACAGCAACGCCTCCGGCGCGATCGAGGTCGGCGGCCACACGCTGTTCGGCGTGCCGGTCACCGGGCCGAACGCGACGCCGGCGACGCGCTATCTCGTGGTGCTGACGATCGTCACCGCGCTCGCCTGGATCGCCTCCAACATCACCCATGGGCGGATCGGCCGCATGTGGATGGCGGTGCGCGACATGGACATCGCCGCCGAGCTGATCGGCATCCGGCTGCTGCCGGCCAAGCTGCTCGCCTTCGCGGTGTCGTCGTTCTACATCGGCGTCGCCGGGGCGTTGATGGTGTTCCTGTGGTTCGGCTCAGCCGAGCCGGAGGCGTTCGACATCAACCTGTCGTTCCAGTTGCTGTTCATCGTCATCATCGGCGGCCTCGGCTCGATCGTCGGCGCGTTCTTCGGCGCGGCGATCATGCATCTGCTGCCGATCGCGCTGCGCGCGCTGCCGCCGCTCATCGGCGTGAAGGTGCATGCGGCGACGGTGGAGCAACTGACCTTCATGCTGACGGGCGCGCTGATCATCGGCGTGCTGATCGTCGAGCCGCACGGGCTGGCGGCGTTGTGGAAGACGGCGAAGCAGAAGCTGCGCGTCTGGCCGTTCCCTTATTGAATAGCCAAGAGGAGGAAACGACATGAAACGGACGCTACTCAAAGCCGCGTTGGTCGCGGCGACCGCGCTCGGCGTCGCCGCGCCCGCCTTCGCCGAGGATTCGATCTACGTGCCGCTGTTCACCTACCGCACCGGCCCGTTCGGCGGCTCCGGCACGCCGATCGCCGACGGCATGCACGATTATCTGACCATGCTCAACGAACGCGACGGCGGCATCGGCGGCGTCAAGCTCGTGGTCGACGAATGCGAGACCGGCTACGACACCAAGAAGGGGCTGGAGTGCTACGACACGGTCAAGCCGAAGAACCCGGTCATCGTCAATCCGTGGTCGACCGGCATCACCCTGGCGCTGATCCCGAAGGCGAGCGTCGACAAGATCCCGATCCTGTCGATGGCCTATGGCCTGTCGGCGGCGGCGCGCGGCGACATCTTCCCCTGGATCTTCAACCCGCCGGTCACCTATTGGGACGGCGCCTCGGAAATCCTCACCTATCTCGGCGGCGGCAAGATCGACGGGCTGAAGGGCAAGAAGGTCGGCTATCTCTATTTCGACGCCGCCTTCGGCCGCGAGGCTTTGCCGTTCTTCCAGGCGGAAGCCAAGGGCGCCGGTTTCGACCTGAAGCTCTATCCCGTGGCCCCGGCCGACATGCAGAACCAGTCGGCCAAATGGCTCGACGTGCGGCGCGACCGGCCGGATTTCCTCATCATGTACGGCTGGGGCGCGATGAACGCCGCCGCGATCAAGGAAGCGGCCAAGGCGAATTTCCCGATGGACAAGTTCGTGTCGGTGTGGTGGCCGGGCGACGCGGACGCGGCCGCCTCCGGCGAGGGGGCCAAGGGGTTCAAGGAGCTCAACTGGCACGGGCCGGGCGCGGCCTATCCCGCCTTCGCCGACATCAAGAAACTCGTGATCGACGCGTCGAAGAGCCAGACGCAGGCCGGCGAATTCGGCACGACGCTGTACGATCACGGCGTCTATAATTCGATGCTGATCGCGGAAGCCATCGCCCAGGCGCAGAAGACGACGGGGCATAAGGTCGTCACCGGCGAGGACGTGCGCCGCGGCATGGAGAACCTCAACCTCGATCCGGCCCGCCTCAAGCAGATCGGCCTCGAAGGCTTCGCCAGCCCGCTCAAGCTCACCTGCGCCGACCACAACAGCCATAGCGCGACCTTCGTGCAGGTCTGGGACGGGGCGCATTGGGCGAAGGCGAGCGAAGCGATTCCCTCGGCGATCGACAAGGTGCAACCGCTGATCGACGCGGCGGCGCAGTCCTACGCCGAGAAGAACGCCGGCTGGCCCAAGCGCAGCGAGCCCTGCGACAACAAATAGGCGGCGGCGCCCCCCTCCCTTTCCCTCCCCCACAAGGGGGGAGGGGACGGCCGGCCGCCGCGCCCCTCGCGGAGACAGCGGCGATGGCGGATTTGAAATTCGTCGCGCGCAGGTTGCGCAAAGACGCTACGAACGCCGAGCGGCGGCTGTGGGCCGGTTTGCGACGAAAGGCCGTGGACGGCTTTCGCTTTCGGCGACAGGTCCCGATTGAGGGTTTCGTCTGCGACTTCGTTTGTCTGGAAGCGCGGCTGATCGTCGAAGTCGACGGCGCGACGGATGCGACGCGCGAGGCCGCGCTTCGCGCCCAAGGGTTTCATCTGCTGCGCGTAAGCAATGACGACGTTTATGGCAATGTCGAGGGCGTGCTTGAAACCATCCGACTGAAATTGAACGAACGGCGGTCGTCGGGCTCCAGCCGGACTCGCGCCGCGCCCTCGGTCCCCTCCCCCCTCGCGGGGGAGGGTTAGGGTGGGGGCGGGCTACCCACGCCAGTTCTTTCCGGTTATGACGGGCGGCTGAATTCCCGCGAGAGCCGCCCTTGCACGCCCCTGTCTCCGAGGCCGCCAAAACCGGCCACAACCGCCCGCGCAACGCGGGGACGCCGCTCGACAGTTCGTGGTTCGAGGGCGTCGGCGTCAACGCCAGCGCGGTCGAACGGCGCGCGGCGAGCCTGCCGGCGCGCCGCTCGGTGAAGAAGACGCATCAGGCGGCGTGGCTGGTGCAGGCGCTGACCTGCATCGACCTGACCACGCTCGCCGGCGACGATACGCCGGGCCGGGTGCGCCGGCTCTGCGCCAAGGCGCGCCGACCCTTGAGCGACGATCTGCTGGCGGCGCTGGAACTGAGCGAGACGCCGCCGACGGTGGGGGCGGTCTGCGTCTATCCGACCATGGTGAGGCCGGCGGTGAAGGCGCTCGAAGGCTCGGGCGTCCCCGTCGCCAGCGTCGCGACCGGCTTTCCCGCCGGGCTCATGCCGCTGCCGCTGCGGCTGGCCGAAATCCGCTACGCCGTCGAGCAGGGGGCGGAGGAGATCGACATCGTCATCACCCGCGCCCACGCGCTCAACCGCGATTGGGCCGCGCTCTACGACGAGGTGCAGGCGATGCGCGAGGCCTGCGGCGCGGCGCATCTGAAGGCGATCCTCGCCACCGGCGATTTGAAAACGCTGCGCAACGTCTACGCCGCCAGCATGGTGGCGATGCAGGCGGGCGCCGATTTCATCAAGACCTCGACCGGCAAGGAGGAGGTCAACGCCACGCTGCCGGTCAGCCTGGTGATGCTGCGCGCCTTGCGCGATTACGGCGAGCGCACCGGCTATGCGATCGGCTTCAAGCCGGCCGGCGGCCTGCGCACGGCCAAGGACGCGCTCAACTGGCTGATCCTGATGCGCGAGGAAATGGGCCTCGCCTATACCCGCAACGACCTGTTCCGCATCGGCGCCAGCGCGCTGCTGACCGACATCGAGCGGCAGTTGGAGCATTACGCCACCGGACGCTATTCCGCGAGCTACCGCCATGCGATGGGCTGAGCGGCGCTGGCTTCCTCACGCGCGGACTTGTCCCAGCCACGACGGCTGGGGACGGCGACAACCAATGACGGCGCGGCGCGCGCCTGATCGAGTTTGATTGATGGGCAAGATCAGCGATATTCTCAAGACCATGGAATACGGCCCCGCGCCCGAGGCCGCCGACGCCGTGCGCGGCTGGCTGGAGGCGCGCAAGACCGGGTTTGGTTGTTTCATCGGCGGCGCTTTCTCAAGCCCCGGCGCCTTGTTCGACGTGCACGATCCCTCGACCGGGGCGACGATCGCCCGCGTCACCCAGGGAAGCACCGCCGATATCGACGCGGCGGTCGCCGCCGCGCGCGCGGCGCAGCCGGGCTGGGCGGCCTTGTCCGGCCATGAGCGGGCGCGCTGTCTCTATGCGCTCGCAAGGCTGGTGCAGAAGCGCGAACGCTTCCTCAGCGTGCTGGAGAGCCTCGACAACGGCAAGCCGATCCGCGAGACGCGCGATATCGACATCCCCCTCGTCGCGCGCCATTTCTACCATCACGCCGGCTGGGCCTCGTTGATCACAAGCGAGTTCCCCCATCATCGCCCGCTCGGCGTCTGCGGCCAGATCATCCCGTGGAATTTCCCGCTGCTGATGCTGGCCTGGAAGATCGCGCCGGCGCTCGCCTGCGGCAATGCGGTGGTGTTGAAGCCGGCCGAATACACGCCGCTGACGGCGCTCGCCTTCGCCGAGATCTGCGTCGAGGCGGGGCTGCCGGCGGGCGTGGTCAATATCGTCACCGGCGACGGCGCGACCGGGGCGGCGCTGGTCGAGCACGACGGCGTCGACAAAATCGCCTTCACCGGCTCGACGGAAGTCGGCCGGTTGATCCGACGCGCCACCGCCGGCACAGGCAAGAAGCTGAGCCTGGAACTCGGCGGCAAATCGCCGTTCATCGTGTTCGACGATTGCGATCTCGACAGCGCGGTCGAGGGCGTGGTCGACGGCATCTTCTTCAATCAGGGACAGGTCTGCTGCGCCGGCTCGCGATTGCTGGTGGCCGAAAGCGTCGAGGCGCGTTTCCTCGCCCGGTTGAAGGCGCGCATGGCGGCGCTGACCATCGGCGCCCCGCTCGACAAATCGACCGACATCGGCGCCATCGTCGCGCCGGTGCAACTCGACCGCATCCGCGCGCTGGTCGAGGCCGGCCGCGCCGAGGGGGCGGAGATTTTTCAGCCCACGACAAAATTGCCGCAGGGCGGCTCGTTCTATCCGCCGACGCTGGCCTGTGGCGTCGAGCCCGCCAACATCCTCGCCCGCGAGGAGGTGTTCGGCCCGGTGCTGGCGACGATGACGTTCCGCACCCCCGACGAGGCGGCGCAACTCGCCAACAACAGCCGCTATGGCCTGGCCGCTTCGGTGTGGACCGAGAACGTCAACCGCGCCTACGAAGTCGCGGCGCGGTTGAAGGCCGGCGTGGTGTGGATCAACTCGACCAATCTGTTCGACGCCGGCGCGGCGTTCGGCGGCTATCGCGAGAGCGGTTTTGGCCGCGAGGGCGGACGCGAGGGGCTGGCCGAATATCTGGCGCTCGACCTGCCGCGCAGCCCCGTCGCCGCAGCGGCGCCGCATCTGAGCGCCGCCCCCGGCCCGGCCCCGGCGAGCGCCGGCATCGACCGCACGCCGAAGATGTATGTCGGCGGCAAGCAGGCGCGCCCCGACGCCGGCGCGGTCTATGCCGTGCGCGATCCGCAGGGTCGCGCGGTCGGCCACGCGGGCCTGGGCGGGCGCAAGGACATTCGCAACGCGGTCGAGGCGGCGACGAAAGCGAGCGGCTGGGCCGGCGCGACGGCGCATAACCGGGCGCAGGTGCTCTATTACATCGCCGAGAATCTGTCGGCGCGGGCGGACGAGTTTTCCGCCCGGCTCGCCGCCATGACCGGCGCGGACGGGCGCGCGGAGGTGGAGGCCGCGATCCGCCGGCTGTTCTTCTACGCCGGCTTTGCCGACAAATTTGATGGCGCGGTGCGCGGGACGCAGAAGAAGTTCGTCACCCTGGCGATGAACGAACCCTATGGCGTGATGGGGATCGTCTGCCCCGACGAGGCGCCACTGCTGGCGCTGGTCTCGCTGGTCGCCCCTGCTATCGCGGTCGGCAATGCGGTGGTCGCCGTTCCCAGTGCGGCGCATCCGCTCGCCGCCACCGATTTCTACACCGTGCTCGATGCGTCCGACCTGCCCGACGGCGTCGTCAATATCGTCACCGGCGCGGCGGACGCGCTGGCGCTGACTTTGGCCGAGCATGACGGGGTCGACGCGTTGTGGCGCGCCGGGCCTTCGGCGGGCGAGACGGCGCTGGAGGCGGCCTCTGCGGGCAACCTGAAGCCGACCTGGATGCTCGGCGCCGGCGTCGACTGGACCCGCGCCGAGGGGCGCGAGTTCCTGCGCCGCGCCTGTCAGATCAAGACGATCTGGACGCCCTACGGCGAGTGATCGCCGCTTGCATCGCGGCCCGATCCGGTTAGGGAAACAAGAAACGGAAGGAGCGCCCATGTCGCGTCTGCTTGTGCCCGCAAAACCCTCGGCCGAGGGGATTTTGCATGACATCACGCCGCAGAGCGCCGGCTGGACCTATGTCGGCTTTGCCACCCGCAAGCTCGCCGGCGCGCCGGTCGAGATCGACACGCAGGAGCGCGAGCTTTGCCTCGTCGTGCTGTCGGGCCGGGCGCGGGTGAGCGCGGCGGGGTTCGATTCGGGCGAGATCGGCGAGCGGGCGGACGTGTTCTCCGGCCTGCCTTGGTCGGTCTATCTGCCGCCGCGCACGCGGGCGAAGGTCGAGGGCGAGGCGGAGATCGCGCTCTGCACCGCGCCGGCGACCGGCAAGCTGCCGGCGCGCGTGATCCCGCCCGGCGCGGTGGAGACGATGACGCGCGGCAAGGGGACCAACCTGCGCCACGTGCGCAACATCCTCTCCGAGACGGCGCAGGCCGAGAGCCTGCTGGTGGTTGAGGTGATCACCCCGTCCGGCCATTGGTCGAGCTATCCCTCGCACAAGCACGATCAGGACAACCTGCCGCATGAATCCTTGCTGGAGGAGACCTACTATCACCGCCTCAACCCGCCGCAGGGTTTCGCCTTCCAGCGCGTCTACACAGACGATCGCTCGCTCGACGAGACGATGACGGTCGGCGACCGCGACGTGGTGCTGGTGCCCCGAGGCTACCACCCCTGCGCCGCCGCGCATGGCTACGAGCTATATTATCTCAACGTGATGGCGGGGCCGAAGCGCATCTGGCGCTTCCACAATGACCCCGCGCATGAATGGTTGATGGCGTAAGGCCGGCCGCGCCAGGCGGGGAAAGTTGGCTCAGCCGGCCTGCGCCAGATCCTCGCGCCCGACCAGGCTCACCGCGCGGCGCAGCACGTCGAGCCCGGCGTCGCGCCTGACGGCCTCGGTGGCGAGGCAGCGGCGATAGAGCCGCGCGCCCGGCCGCCCGGCGAACAGGCCGAGCAGATGGCGGGTGATGTCGTGCAGCCGGACGCCCGCCTCCAACTGATGCGCGACATAGGGCTCGTAGGCTTGCAGCGCCGCGAAGGCGTCGGCGTGGGGCGCCGGCGCGTCGAACAGGCGCGGGTCGACGTCGAGCAGCAACTCCGGGTTCTGATAGGCGGCGCGGCCGAACATGACGCCGTCGACATGAACCAGCGCGCCCGCCGCCGCGTCGAGATCGGCAAGTCCGCCGTTGAGCGAAATCGGCAGCGCGGGGTAGGCGCGCTTCAACTCGTAGACCAGGGGATAGTCGAGCGGCGGAATGGTGCGGTTGTCCTTGGGGCTGAGGCCCTCCAGCCAGGCCTTGCGCGCATGGACGACGACCGCCGCCGCGCCCGCCGCCACGACGCGCTCGACCAGCGCGAACAGAGCGTCGCGCGGTTCCTGTTCGTCGACGCCGATGCGGCATTTGACCGTGACGGGAAGGACGGTCGCCGCGCGGATGGCGGCGACGCAATCGCCGACCAGCTCCGGCTCGCGCATCAGGCAGGCGCCGAAACGGCCGCTCTGCACACGGTCGGACGGGCAGCCGCAATTCAGGTTGATCTCGTCATAGCCGAACTCGGCGCCGATGCGCGCGGCCTGCGCCAGCTTCTCCGGCTCGGCCCCGCCGAGTTGCAGCGCGACCGGGTGCTCGGCCGGCGCGAAGCCGATGAGCCGCTCGCGCGGGCCGTGGATTACGGCGTCGGCGGTGACCATCTCGGTATAGAGCCGGGCTTGGCGCGTCAGCGTGCGATGGAACGCCCGGCAATGCCGGTCGGTCCAATCCATCATCGGGGCAATACTGAATCTAAAGCCTTGATTTGGTGTCATTTTTTCTGGAGTCTCAATTTGCTATAACAGTCGTGTGCGCTCTGCTCTGTGCTGGCATACGACCCATTTCGCGGCCTTTCTATCGCTCACTGCACACGGAGCGCGCACGCTTTGGCGACATTCACTATGCTCCTATCTGGATCCTGACGAGCGCAGGTGCGACGCAAAGGACGATATGTCAACGCGACATTTGTGCGTCGCAAGGACGCGGAAGCGCTGGCTCAGCAAAACTGGACAGGACGATAAGTGGATTTTCCGCCTGACAGCGGCGAATATCGCCGCGCTTCAGGTGAGATCAAGACGAGACGACCGCGCCGGAACCACACACCGGCTTTCAAGGCGAAGGTGGCCTTGGCCGCGTTGAAGGGCGGGAAGACGCTGAGGGAACTGGCGCAAGTGTTCGACATGCATCCCAACCAGATTACGGCCTGTCCCTCCCCATAGGCGATCGTCGATGCTGGGCAATGGCTCAGCGGTCTATCGAATCCAAATAACCCGCTCGCGCCGCGATGGACTTTTGACGCCAGGACGCGCTAGCGGCGATTCCGCTTTGGCGCCAACAACGGACATCGCTTCAATTCCACCTCGTTGGAATGCCTGACGGCTCAAACATTTGAGCGCTAGAGCATTCCGCGGTTTGATGGAATCGGCTGGGGGATTCCCAAGGTCGCGGTGATCTGATTCAATCTCCGAATTGGACGGAGGTTGGCGGGAAATGGCGGCAGCTTATTCGCGAGATTTGCGCGAGCGAGTGATCGACG
>JAGWRL010000175.1 GCA_028876585.1 Pseudomonadota bacterium
CGCCTCGACCGGCGCGCCCGTCTCGGCCTCGCTCGCCGCGAGGATCGACAGGCGACGCAGGCGACGCCGCAGGATCTCGTTGCGGATGCCCATGAGATGCAGCGTCCCGAAGAGGCTGGTGAAGGCCAGCGCCATCACGAGCAGCGCCCAGAGCATCGCGGTGGCGATCGTCGGCCCGCCCATCCGGAACACCGAGGCCGGCTGGTGCAGCGTGTTCCACCAGTCCACGGAGAACTTGATGATCGGCAGGTCGACCGCGCCCACGAGCGTCAGAATGGCCGCCGCGCGGGCAGCCCTGGCTGGCTCCTCGATGGAGCGCCATAGCGCGACGAGGCCGAGATAGATGATGAACAGCACCAACACGGACGTCAGCCGCGCGTCCCACACCCAATAGGTCCCCCACATCGGCTTGCCCCACAGCGAGCCGGTGACGAGGCAGATGAAGGTGAAGCCGGCGCCCAGCGGCGCGGCGGCCTTCTGCGCCGCATCGGCGAGCGGATGGCGCCAGACCAAAGTGGCGAGCGCGGCCAGCGTCATCACGCCATAGATGAAGGTCGACAGCCACGCCGCCGGCACGTGCAGATACATGATCTTCACCGTCTCGCCCTGCTGGTAATCGGGCGGGGCGTTGAAGCCGAGCGTCAGCCCGACGACGAACAGCGCGAGCGTCAGCCCCGCCAGCCACGGCAGCAGTTTGCGCGCGACGCCGAGGAACACGGTCGGGTTGGCGAGATTGAGCATCGGCTCGATTTACTCCGGCCGCGCCAAGGCGGCAACACGCGAGAACTCCGCCTTGCGTCGCAGGCGCCGGCGCGCGACAAAGCGCAAACGGAGGCGCCCATGTTCAGCGACGGTCTGTTTCGCGGCAAACGCATTCTCGTCACCGGCGGGGGCACCGGGCTCGGCCGGGCGATGGCGCAGGGGTTTCTGGCGCTGGGCGCGGAGGTGTTCATCTGCGGCCGGCGCAAGGCGGTGTGCGAGGAGACCGCCGCCGAGCTGATGCGCGCCCACGGCGGCAAGGTGAGCGCCTATGGCGTCGACATCCGCGACGCGGCCGCGGTCGACGCCATGGTCGAGGACATTTTCCGCACCGGCCCGCTGACCGGCCTCGTCAACAACGCCGCCGGCAATTTCATCGCGCGCACGCAGGACCTGACCCCGCGCGGCTTCGACGCCATCGCCAATATCGTCATGCATGGCACGTTCTACGTGACGCAGGCGGTCGGCAAGCGCTGGATCGAGGCCGGCGTTCCCGGCTCGGTCGTGTCGATCATCGTCACCTGGGTGCGCAACGGCGGCCCGTTTGTCGTGCCCTCGGCGATGAGCAAATCGGCGGTGCAGGCGATGACGCTGTCGCTCGCCTCCGAATGGGGCCGCTACGGCATCCGCCTCAACGCCATCGCGCCGGGCGAAATCCCGACCGAGGGCATGAGCAAGCGCCTCAACCCCGGTGAGGCGCCCGGCGCCCGCACCGCCGCCGCCAACCCGATGGGCCGCTGCGGCACGTTCGAGGAATTGCAGAACCTCGCCACCTTCCTGTTGAGCGACGGCTGCCGCTGGCTGACCGGCGAGACCATCGCGATGGACGGCGCGCAGGGCCTCGCCACCGGCGGCAATTTCTACGAATTGCGCCAATGGGGCGACGCGGAATGGGGCGCGGCGCGCGACGCGATCAAGGCGCAGAACGAGAAGGATAGGGCGGCGCGGGGGTAAGGCGAACGATCGCCGCCGTCACGCCGTCAATTCATAGGGCGTGATCAGCGCGTCCGCCGGAATGTTCCAGGCTTGGCTGATCGCGTAAACCTGCTTGATCGTCAGATGGCGTTTCCGGTTGAGAATTTCGGATGCGCGCGACCGCGATCCCAGCAGTTCGGCGAGATCGCTCTGGCCGCGCTGCGTCAACGCCATCGTATTGACGATCATGGCGATCGGATCGCTCGCCGTGATCGGCCAGCGTCGTGCCTCATAGGCGGCGATCAGGTCGAGCAGCACCGCGAAATCGTCGGCTTCCGGCGTTCCGGGCGCGGGCTGATCGTCGAAGAAAAGCTCGATGGCGGCCAGCGTCGCGCTATAGCTGTCTTCGTCTCGGATCGGACGAATTCTGACCATCAGACGCGCTCCGGGTCGATGCGGTCGTAGTCCGCGTGAGTCCCCACGAATTTGATCAGGACCGCTTTGTAGAGACAGGAAATACGCACGATCAGCCGATATTTGTTGCCGGCGATGTCGAAAATCGCCCTGTTGTCGCCGACGAAATCGACATTGGCCCCGAACTGCCTTTTCACGTCCTGCGGCGTCTCCCACTCCGCCTTGCTCGCCAACAGAAACCATGCCGTCAGCGGCCCCTCCGATTGCGGATGGGCGGCCCAAAAGCGGACAAGCGTCCGTTTGGCGATGACATTCATAGGTATAGATAGCATGTTCCCGTATCGGGAACAACGGAATAATCCCTAACCTTCCTCATTGCCCCCGCCCCGCTTCCCCCGCTATCCTGCCGCCAACACAAGGGAGCCAACGCATGGGTGAGGCTTATATCGTCGCGGCCGCGCGCACCGCCGGCGGCAAGCGCAATGGCCGGGTTTCGGGCTGGCATCCCGCCGATCTCGCCGGCGTCGTTCTCGACGATCTCGTCGCCCGCGTTGGCGCCGATCCGGCGCTGATCGAGGACGTCATCATGGGCTGCGTCATCCAGGCCGGCGAGCAAAGCCAAAACATCGCGCGCGGCGCGGTGCTGGCCTCGAAGCTGCCGCAGCATATTCCCGGCGTCTCGGTCGATCGGCAATGCGGCTCGTCGCAGCAGGCGCTGCATTTTGCCGCCGCCACTGTGATGGCGGGCGTGATGGATTGCGTGATCGCCGCCGGCGTCGAGAGCATGACGCGCGCGCCGATGGGGTTGTCGTCCGAGGTGCTGGCCAAGAACGGCTACGGCCGCGCCAAAAGCCCGCGCCAGGAGGCGAAATATCCCGACATCGTGTTCAGCCAGTTCACCGGTGCGGAGATGATGGCGGAAAAGCACGGCTTCTCCAAGGACGAGATGGACGCCTTCGGCTTCGACAGCCAGCAGAAGGCCATCGCCGCGACCAAGGCCGGCCGGTTCGACGCGGAGATTTTGCCGATCGAGGTGGTCGGCCCCGACGGCGTCCGCTCGCGCCACACAATCGACGAGGGCATCCGCTTCGACGCCACGCTCGCCGCGATCCAGGGCGTGCGGCTGATCAAGGAAGGCGGCCGCATCTCCGCCGCCACCGCGAGCCAGATCTGCGACGGCGCTTCGGGCGTGATGGTGGTCAACGAGCGCGGCCTCAAGAACTTGGGCGTCGCGCCGCTGGCGCGCATCCACGCGATGAGCATGACGGCGGGCGATCCCGTCATCATGCTGGAGGAGCCATTGTTCGCCACCGACAAAGCGCTCAAGCGGGCCGGCATGAGAATCGACGACATCGACCTCTACGAGGTCAACGAAGCCTTCGCGCCGGTGCCGATGGCGTGGCTGAAGCACACCGGCGCCGATCCGCGAAAGCTCAACGTCAACGGCGGCGCGATCGCGCTCGGCCATCCCCTCGGCGCCTCGGGAACCAAGCTGATGACGACGCTCGTCCACGCCCTGCGCGCGCGCGGTCTGCGTTACGGCTTGCAGACGATGTGCGAGGGCGGCGGCATGGCGAACGTCACCATCGTTGAGCGGCTCTGAGCTACGAATCCGCCCGGTGCGCGGCGGCCAGTTCCGCCCTGGCGATCTTGCCGGTCGCCGTCAGCGGCATTTCGTCGAGCACCGTCACCGTCAGCGGCGCGAGATCGTAAGGCGTCTTGCCGGCGATGTCGTCCTTCAGCCTGGCGCCGTCGAGATGGTGGCCGGCCTCCAGCGTCACGAAGGCGGCTGGCCGCGCGCCGAGCACCGCGTCGGGCATGGCGATCACCGCCGCCAGCCGCACGCTGGGGATGCGTTGCAACGCCTCCTCCACTTCGCGCGGGAACCAGGTGACGCCGCCGACCTCGATCAACTCGGCTCGCCGGCCGCGCAGCGTCACGCAGCCGTCGGCGTCAAGGAAGCCGACATCGCCGGTGTGCAGCATGCCGCCGCGCGTCGCCTCGGCGGTCGCCTCCGGCCGGTTCCAGTAGCCCGCCATGAAGCCGCCGCGCAGGCACAATTCGCCGGTCGCGCCCATCGGCAGCGGCCGGCCTTCGAGATCGAGCACGACGACGTCCTTGTCCGGCGGCGGCGGTCCGATCCGCGCCAGCCTGGAATCGTCGGCCTCCCCCTCGGGATAGCCGAGCGCGACGAAGCCGCCGAGTTCGCTCTGGCCGTAACTCTCCACCAGCGGCAGTTTTAGTTCGTCGCGAAACGCCTGCTTCAGCGCCGCCGGCGCGGGATCGCCGCCCGACAGCGCCAGCCGCAGCCGCCCCGGCGGGCGGCCTTGCGCGCGCGCCTCAGCCAGCAATTGCGCCAGGATCGGCGGGTTGGCGACCAGCATCGTCGCGCCGCTGGCCTCGATCGCCGCGAAGCCGGCGGCGGGCGTCCAGCGCCGCATGATATTGATGGTCGCCCCGACGGCGAGCTGCGGCAGCAGATTGGCGACAAGCTGATAGGAACTCGATAGCGCCGTCGGCCCGAACGACGCGTCGTCGCCGCGCAGCCGCAGCCGCTCGCCGATGCAGCGCGCGGCGCGGATCGTCGGCTCGTGGGCGAGGCAGGCGCCCTTCGGCCTGCCGGTCGAGCCGGAGGTGTAGGAGAGATGCGCGATGGCGTTTTCGTCGCGCGGGTCGGCGGGCGCGGGCGGGGCGGCCGCCATCAACTCGGGCAGGGAGTGGGCGCCGGGCTGCGGCCCGTCCATGCAGACGAGTTGCGCCGTCCCGCCCGCGCGCCGCACCGCCTCGCCCTGCTCGTGCGCATAGACCACGACGCGCGGCGTATGGTCGGCGAGATAATCGGCGAGCTGGTCGGCAAGGCGGACATGGACCAGCGCGGCGATGGCGCCGATCCGCCAGGCGCCCAGCATGGTGGTGAGATAATCGAGGCCGTTAGGGGCGAAGATCGTCACCCGGTCGCCCCGCTGCACCCCGAGCGCGGCGAGCGCGCCGGCCGCCCTCTCCATCGCTGCGGCGGCCTGGGCGTAGGTGAGCGCGGCGTCGTGATCGACCCAGCGAAACGCGAACCGATCGGGATGGCGCTCGGCGCCGGCGAGGACGAGACCGTGCATCAGCATGGCGGCTCCTTCAGGGGGCGGGCGGCGCCTCAGTGGCGCAGCGCGCGGTCGGCGTTCACGGCCCCAGCGAGGGTGACGCCCGGATCGAGCCGCGCCGAATCGAGATCGAGGCCCGGCGCCGTCGCCCCAGCCAGTTTCGCGCCGCGCAGGTCCGCGCCGCTGGCGTCGGCGTCGCGCAATTTGGCGCCGGCGAAATCGGCGCCGGCGCATTTGGCGAAACTGAGGTCGGCGCGCGAAAGATCGGCGCCCGAGAAATCGGCGCCGGCGAGATCGGCCGATTTGAACGAGGCGCGCATCAGCCCCATCGACTGGTTCGTCTCGTCCGCCGCGCCATTGGCGCCGCGCAGGATTGCGCCGACGAGCCGCGCGCCGCCGAAATCGGCAGCGATTCGGGCGCGCGAGAAATCGGCGCCGTCGAACCGCGCCTTCTGCAACTGCGCCTGAAACAGCGAGGCGCCGACGAGGCTGGCGTGGGAAAAATCCGCCTCCAGCGCCCAGGCCTGATCGAGCGTCGCGCCGTCGAGCCGGGCGCGCGTCAGATTGGCGTGATTGAGCCGGGCCGCGCGCAGCACGGCGCCGCGCAGGTCGAGGCCGGACAGATCGAGCCCCGACAGGCGCTTGCCGGTCAGATCGAGCGGCTTGCCGGCGGCGGCGCGGATCGCGGCCTCGACGTCGGCGCGTGACATCTGCGCCTGCGTCATGTCGGGCGAGGACATATCCAGCCCGCGCAGCATGTCCTGCGCGTAGACCGGCGTTGCGAGGGCGAGCAGGACCGCGGTTACGAGGCTGCGCATCGCCGCAGTTTAGCGGCCGACGGCGGCAGCGTCCACCGCGCGGTCAGAGGCTCTCCGGCTCGCGCTCGGGATAGGCGCAGCGCCAGCGCGCGATGCGCGTGTCCGGGTGCTGCTCGGCCCATTGCGCGAGATAGGGCGGCGCCTGCATCATGCATTGCAGGAGCGTTTCGTCGGCGGTGAATTGCAAGCGCGCTTCGCCGCACTTTTCGGGCGCGGACATCGCGCAGACCGTCATGATGAGCACGAGCATCGACTGATCTCCAGAACGACCCAAGTATTGTACATCAGTTATTCGCCCTGGGACTTTCCGCCCGTGCACATAAACGCCGGGTATCTTTCCCGGTCCGGCTTGTTGGCGCCGAAGCGCGGCTCCCGCATAATCCGCCGCGTGAGAGGCGAAAGCGAACCAGCAATCCGTATGCCAGCGACGGGAGAGCGTCCGCCCGAGATGGCGCGCGTGCGCGCTGGCGCGCGGCTGCATCTGGGCTTTCTCGACCTCGCCGGCGATCTCGGCCGCCGCTTCGGCTCGTTCGGCCTCGGCATCGACGGCTTCGAGACCCACATCGACATGCGCCGCGCCGCCCGCTTCAGCGCGACCGGCGCCGAACACGCGCGCGTCGAGACGCTGTTGCGGCGGCTGGGCGAGCGTTTTCCCGACGCCAGCCCCATCGCCGTCGACGTCGCCGCCGCCATTCCCGCCCACGCTGGGCTTGGCTCCGGCACGCAGCTCGCGCTGGCGCTGGCGCTGGGGTTTCGCCGGCTCAACGGGCTGGCGGCCGACGCCGGCGCCGATGCGGCGGCCCTGCTGCGCGGCGCCCGTTCGGGGCTGGGGGTCGGCCTGTTCGACCACGGCGGCTTCCTGCTCGACGCCGGGCGCGGCCCGGCGACCGAGCTGCCGCCGATCGTGTCGCGCCTCGCCTTCCCCGCGGATTGGCGCGTGCTGCTGCTGATCGACGCCGGCATGGACGGCGCGCATGGCGCGGCCGAGCGCGCCGCTTTCGCCGCGCTGCCGGCCTTCCCGGCTGCGGATGCGGCCGACATCTGCCGCCGCGCGCTGATGCAGGTGCTGCCCGGCGTCGCCGAGGCGGATTTCGCGGCGTTCGCCGACGGCTTGAGCGCGATCCAGCGCCGGCTCGGCGATCATTTCGCCCCCGCGCAGGGCGGCGGCCGCTTCGCCAGCCCGCGCGTCGGCGCGGTCGCGGCGGCGCTGGAGCGGGCGGGCGCGCGCGGCGTCGGCCAAAGCTCCTGGGGTCCGACCGGCTTCGCCTTCGCGCGCGATCCCGACGAGGCCGCCCATCTGTTGGCGCTTGCCAGCAAGGCCGCGCGCGGCGAAATTCGGGCGCAGGTCCATGCGGCGCGCGCCCATGGCGCGGAATGCGTGCTGTTGTCGTAAACCACCGGGGACGGATATGGCCAAGACGATCCTGCATATGCTGACGCCGCTCGCGCATATGAGCCCGTTCGACGTCAATATGGCCGCCGACGCCGGCTTCGACGTGGTGGCGACCTACACCAATGTCGCGCTCGCCGAAGTCGCCGGCCTGACCCAGGACGCGATGTTTTCGCGCTCGCCCCGGGACGCGCCGCGCACCGGCATGTTCATCGCCGGCAAGGACGCCTTCCTGGCGCTCGACATGCTCGACGCGGCGGCGAAATCGCTGCTCAAGCCGTTCGAGATTTCGCTGTTCGCCGATCCCGCCGGCTCGTTCACCACCGCCGCCGCGATGCTCGCCGTGGTCGAGAAAGCATTGCAGAAGCCACTCGCCGGCGCCCGCATCGCCATCTTTGGCGCCACCGGCGTGGTCGGCACGGCGGCCGGCGTGATCGGCGCGCTGGA
>JAGWRL010000176.1 GCA_028876585.1 Pseudomonadota bacterium
AAATCGCCGCCGCCGCCAATCCCGCCGCCGCGCGCGCGCGCATCATGCGGGGGTCTCAGCTCAGGTCGCGACGCATCACCAGCGCCGCCGTCGCGCCGCCGTCGGGGCGCTTGTAATAGCCCTTGCGCTCGCCGACCTTGGCGAAGCCGAAGCGGGCGTAAAGCGCGAGCGCGGCGGCGTTGTGCTCGTCCACTTCGAGAAAGATGCGCGTCGCGCCGGCGGCGGCGACATGGGTCAGATGCGCGCGCAGCAGATCGCGCCCGACGCCGGCTTTGCGCAAGGCCCGATCGACGGCGATGGTGAGGATTTCCGCCTCGTCGGCGGCCAGTCGCGACAGCACGAAGCCGCGCAGCTTCGCATTGGCGGGATCGAGCGCCGCCGTGCCGACCGCGTTGGGGTCGCCTATCAGGCTTTCCATCTCGCTCTGCGACCAGGGATAGGCGAAACCGGAGGCGTGGATGCGCGCGCAATCGGCCGCCGCCTCCGCCCGCAGCGGCCGAATCGTGGAGGGCGACGGCCGGCCCCAGGGGAAGATCATGAATCGGCGCGGGCGATCGCCTCGTCGCGCGGTGGATGGGCGTCGGGCGGCTTGATATAGAGCGGCCGCGCCGGCCAGACGGCGGGGTCGGCGGCCAGGCCGATGCGGGCGATGGCGACGATGTCGGGATAAGCGCTGGCGCCGCTGGCGTCGACGTCGACCCCCGCCCGCCGCGCCTCCTCCGCCAGAAGGCTCGCCGCGTCGCCGACGATGCGCGCCGAACTGCCGCCGATGGCGCGCACCGCGTCGCGCAGCGTGACGATGCGGGGCGAAAAGATCTGCTTGGCCTTGGAATCGATGAGGTGGAAATAGACGTTGCCGTGGCCGGCGTCGATCACCGCCGCGATCACGCCGTGCTTGGGGTCGTCGAGCATCGGGCCGCAATAGGCGATCAAAGTCGAGACGCCGACGGCGGGGATTTCCAGCGTCAGCGCGATCGCCTTGGCCATCGCGACGCCGATCCTGAGGCCGGTGAACGAGCCCGGCCCGACCGCCACGGCGACCTTGGTCAGTTCGGCCGTGCCGCCGTCGCTCGCCTTGAGCACCCGATCCACCATCGGCCCCAGCGCCTCGGCGTGGCCGCGGCTCATGGGCAGGCTTTCGCGCGCCAGCGCGTAGCGCAAGCTGCCGTCGTAAACCGCCGCCGAACAGGCGCCGCGCGAAGTGTCGATGGCGAGCACGCGCATGGGGCTACCTCGTGATCAGCGTGCCGGCGCCGTGATCGGTCAGAAGTTCGATCAGCACCGCGTGGGGAATCTTGCCGTCGAGGATGACGACGCCCTCGACGCCGCGCTCGACCGCGTAGATGCAGGTCTCGACCTTGGGGATCATGCCGCCGGTGATGGTGCCGTCGGCGATCAGTTCGCGAATCTGGTCGACCTTCAGCTCCTTGATCAGGTTCTTGTCCTTGTCGAGCACGCCCGGCACGTCGGTGAGGAACAGCAGCCGCTTGGCGTGCAAGGCGCCCGCGATCGCGCCGGCGAACGTGTCGGCGTTGACGTTGTAGGTCTCGCCGTCGGCGCAGGCGGCGACCGGGGCCAGCACCGGGATCAGTTCGCGGCCGAGCACCTGCTCCAGCACGGTGATGTCGATTTTGTCGGGCTCGCCGACGAAGCCGAGATCGACCGGCGGCTCGCCGTCGCCGCCTTCGTGCGGGCGCGTCACCTTGCGCGCCGTCACCATGTTGCCGTCCTTGCCGCACAGCCCGATGGCGCGGCCGCCCTGCGCGTTGATGGCGCCGACGAGTTGCTTGTTGATCGAGCCGGCCAGCACCATCTCGACGATCTCCACCGTCGCCTTGTCGGTGATGCGCAGGCCGCCGGAGAAGCGCGATTCGATGCCGAGCTTCTTCAGCATCGCGCCGATCTGAGGCCCGCCGCCATGCACCACGACCGGATTGACGCCGGACTGCTCCAGCAGCACCATGTCGCGGGCGAAATTGCGCTCGCCCTCGCCGCCCATGGCGTGGCCGCCGTATTTCACCACGATGGTGGAATCGTCATAGCGCAGCATATGCGGCAGCGCCTGCATGAGGATTTCAGACTGCTCCTGCGGGCTGACTTGCGGCTCGCTGGACATGGCGACTCCCGAATTTGGCATGGCGCCGCGCCTTTTATGCGCGCCGCGGCTTCGCGGCAATCTTTAGTCTGAAATTGACGCCGGGTCGCAAGCGTCGTTAGCATGAGGGAGAGGCGGCGAGCGCCGCAGCGTGGGAGGCGAATATGAAATTCATCAAGGCCGCGGCTTGCGCCGCCGCGATGCTCGGACTGGGCGTGACCGCCGCCGCCGCGGGCGACCCGGAAAGCTGCAAGGCCGTGCGCTTCTCCGACGTCGGCTGGACCGACATCACCGCCACGACCTCGATCGCCGGCGAAATCTTCAAGGGGCTCGGCTACGCGCCGAAAGCGACGGTGCTGTCGGTGCCGGTCACCTACACCTCGATGAAGAACAAGGACATCGACGTGTTCCTCGGCAACTGGCAGCCGTCGATGGAAAATGACCGCAAGCCCTATATCGCCGACAAATCGGTGGTCGAGGTCGACGCCAACCTGCCCGAAGGGGCCAAATACACGCTGGCGGTGCCGCAATACACCTGGGACAAGGGCCTGAAGGATTTCAAGGACATCGAGAAATTCAAGGATTCGCTGAAGGGCAAGATCTACGGCATCGAGCCCGGCAACGACGGCAACCGGCTGATCCTCGACCTGATCAAAGGCGACAAGTTCGGCCTGAAGAATTTCCAGGTCGTCGAATCGAGCGAACAGGGCATGTTGTCCGAGGTGCAGCGCGCGACCTCGCACAAGGAGGACGTGGTGTTCCTCGGCTGGGCGCCGCATCCGATGAACGTCAATTTCAAGATCCAGTATCTCACCGGCGGCGACGACAGCTTCGGGCCGAATTTCGGCGGCGCGGTGGTCTACACCAATGAGCGCGCCGGCTGGGCCGAGCAGTGCCCGAATGCAGCCAGGCTGGTCAAACAACTGGTGTTCACCGTCGACATCGAGAACGTGGTGATGAACAAGATCCTCACCGACGGCATGGAGGGGCCGAAGGCGGCGCAGGCCTGGTTGAAGACCAACCCGCCCGAACTCGCCAAATGGCTCGACGGCGTGACGACGTTCGACGGCAAGCCGGGCCTCGAGGCGGTGAAGAAGAGCCTGGGACTCTAAGCAGCGTCGCGCGCTTCACGGGGGCGGCGAAGCGCCGCCGTCTCCGTCATCTCCGGGCTTTTCCCCGGCAGGACGGCGGGCGTGATGGTCGAGGGAGCAACGGTTGGAAAGCTGGTTCACCGCCTGGAAGTTGCCGCTCGGCTGGCTCGCCAAGCAGGGCATCACCTGGTTGCAGGACAACGCCGCCGGCTTCTTCGATCTGGTGACGGCGATCATCGATTTCCTGGTCGACGGCCTGACGCAGCTTCTGTCCGCCGTCCCGGTCGCCGTGCTGATCGCCGTGTTCGCCGCCGGCGCCTATTGGCTGCATCGCTCCTGGCGGTTGACGCTGTTCGTCGTGCTGGCGTTCCTGCTGATCACCAATCTCGGCTATTGGCAGGCGACGCTGGAGACGATCTCGCTGGTCGGCTTCTCGACGCTGGTCAGCGTCGCGTTCGGCGTGCCAATCGGCATCGCCTGCGCGCATCGGCCGTGGCTCTACTCGGCGGTGCGGCCGCTGCTCGATCTGATGCAGACCCTGCCTACCTTCGTTTATCTGATCCCGACCCTGGTGCTGTTTCATCTGGGCGCCGCGCCCGGCCTGATCTCGACCGTGATCTTCGCCATCGCCGCGCCGATCCGGCTGACCTATCTCGGCGTCGTCTCGGTGCCGCTGCAACTGCGCGAAGCCGGCGAGGCGTGCGGCGCCACCAGGACGCAACTGCTGTGGAAGGTCGAACTGCCCTATGCCGCGCCCACCATCATGGCCGGCGTCACCCAATGCATCATGCTGAGCCTGTCGATGGTGGTGATCGCCGCCCTCGTCGGCGCCGCCGGCCTCGGCACGCCGGTGGTGCGCGCGCTCGGCACCGTCAATATTCCGATGGGCATTGAGGCGGGCCTGTCGATCGTGCTGCTCGCCGTGGTGCTCGACCGCGTCTGCCGCGCGCCCGAGCGCAGGAAGGCGTGACATGTCCGCTGTCGTTTTCGACCATGTCGACATCATTTTCGGCGACCGCCAGCAGGAGGCGCTGGCGCTGATTGACGCTGGCAAGACGCGCGACGAAATCCTGGCGCAGACCGGCGTCGTGCTCGGCGCGGCGGGCATCGAGCTTGCCGTGGAGCCGGGCGAAATCTGCGTGCTGATGGGCCTGTCGGGCTCCGGCAAATCGACCATCCTGCGCGCCGTCAACGGCCTCAACAAGGTCGCGCGCGGCCGTGTGCTGGTCGCCGACGAAGGCCGCCAGATCGACGTCGCCCATTGCGGCGCGGCGCAGTTGCGCGCGCTGCGCACGCGCCGCATCGCCATGGTATTCCAGCAATTCGCGCTGCTGCCGTGGCGCACGGTGCGCGAGAACGTCGGCTTCGGCCTCGAGTTGCGCGGCGCCTCGAAATCCGAGATCGCCCGCGTGGTTGACGAAAAGCTGGCGCTGGTTGGCCTGACCCAATGGGCGGAGAAATTCGGCCACGAATTGTCCGGCGGCATGCAGCAGCGCGTCGGGCTCGCCCGCGCCTTCGCCACCGACGCCGACATTCTGCTGATGGACGAGCCGTTCTCCGCGCTCGATCCGCTGATCCGCGACAAGTTGCAGGACGAATTGCTGGCGCTTCAATCAGAGCTGAAAAAGACCATCATCTTCGTCAGCCACGATCTCGACGAGGCGATGAAGCTCGGCAACCGCATCGCCATTCTCGAAGGCGGCCGGGTGGTGCAATGGGGCACGGCGGAGGAGATCCTGCTCACCCCCGCCAACGATTACGTCGCCGAATTCGTCAAGCACATGAACCCGCTCAACGTGCTGCGCGGCGGCGCGATGATGACGCCGGCGGCGGGGCTCGCGCGCGACGGCTCCGACATCCTGCTCGACAAGCACGGCCGCATCCGCGTCGCGCTCGACGCCGAGGGCCGGCCGCACAGCTGCACGCTCGACGGGACGGCCGGCGCGCTGGTTGACGCCGCGGCGGCGGACGGCGCGCGCGCCGACATCATCGTCGCGCCGGTGGATTTGAAAATGCGGCTCGCGATCGAGTTGCGCCGCAAATCAGGCAACCCGATCGTGCTGGTTGATCAGCTCGGCCGGTTGGCCGGGCTGTGCGGCGACGACGAGATTTATCGCGCGCTGCTGCGGGCGCGGCGCGCGCAGGGCTAGCCGCGCAGCGCGGCATTGTCCGCGTCATAGGGGCTGTCGCCGATCACCCGCGCGGCGTAATCCTCGCCGAGCACGCGCACCGTCACTTGCGTCCCTTCAACCGCCAGTTCCGGCTTGACCATCGCCAGCGCCAGCGATTTGCCGGTGCGCCAACCATAGCCGCCCGAGGTGGTGCGACCCACCGCGACGCCGTCCTTGAGCACCGGCTCCGAGCCGCGCGCGTCGAAATCCTTCACACCAGACAGTTCCAGCGTCACCAGTTTGTTGGCGAAGCCCTTGTCGCGCCACCGCAGCAGCGCATCCTTGCCCAGGAACTCTTTCTTCATGTCGACGAAGCGGGCGAGCTCCGATTCCAGCGCCGCATATTCGATCGAGAGTTCGCGCCCCACCAGCTTGTAGGATTTCTCCAACCGCAGCGAATCCATGGCGCGGATGCCGAACGGCTTGATGCCGAATTCGGCGCCCGCCTGCATCAGCGCGTCGAAGATATAGTTCTGCATCTCGATGGGATGATGGATCTCATAACCCAATTCGCCGATGAAATTGACGCGCAGGGCGAGGACGCCGGCGGCGCGGATCGACAGCGACCGCGCCGTCAACCAGGGGAAGGCGGCGTTCGACACGTCGATGTCGGCGACCTTGGCCAGCACCGCGCGCGAGCGCGGCCCGGCGAGCACCAGCACGCCATATTGCGTCGTCACCTTGTCGATGCGCACCGAGCCGTCGGTCGGCGCCAGCCGCAGCAGCGAATCGTAATCATGCGTCTCCAGCGCGCCGGCGGAGATCAGATAGAAGCGATCGCGCCCGGTGCGCGTCAGCGTGAATTCGGCGCGCACGCCGCCTTGTTTGGTGAGCAGATAAGTGAGCGTGACGCGGTTGACCGCCTTGGGGATCTTGTTGGTGAGGATCGAGTCGAGCCATGCTTCCGCCCCCGGCCCCGACACCTCGAACTTGGCGAAAGCCGACATGTCCTGCAAGCCGACATTCTCATGCACGTTGCGGCATTCCGCGCCGATGAAAGCGAAGTCGTTGGAGCGGCGAAAGCTCCACCTTTCGCGCGGCGCGTCGCCTTTCGGGTGGTTCTCGTTCAGCAGCACGTCAGGCTTGTCGAGATCCGCCGCGCTCAACGCGTAATCGACCGGCGCGAAGAAATTGGGCCGCTCCCAGCCATAGACCGAGCCGAACACCGCGCCGAGCGCCTTCATGCGATCATAGCAAGGCGTCTGCCGCAGCGGCCGCGCCGCGCCGCGCTCCTCGTTGGGATAATGGACCGTGAACACCTTGGCGTAGGCTTCCTCGTTCTTCTCGATCAGATAACCATGCTGCGCGTAAGGACCGAAGCGACGCGGATCGACGCCGAGCATGTCAACCGACGGCTCGCCCTCGACGATCCATTCCGCCAATTGCCAACCGGCGCCGCCGGCCGCCGTCACGCCGAACGAATGGCCCTCGTTGAGCCAGAAATTGCGCAGACCCGGCGCCGGTCCGACGATCGGCGACCCGTCCGGGGTGTAAGCGATGGCGCCATTGTAAACCTTCTTGACGCCGACCTCGCCAAACACCGGCACGCGCGCGATCGCGGTCTCGATATAAGGTCCGAGCCGCTCCAGATCCTCCTGAAACAACTCATATTCGCTGTCCTTCGACGGACCCTGCACGTAGCAGGCCGGCGCGCCGATCTCATAAGGTCCGAGCAGCAGGCCGCCCGCCTCCTCGCGCATGTACCAGGACGAATCCGATTCGCGCAGCACGCCCATCTCTGGCAAGCCCTTGGCGCGGCGCGCCTGAATCTCGGGGATCGCCTCGGTGACGATATATTGATGCTCGACCGGGATCACCGGCACGTTGAGCCCGACCATGCGCCCGGTCTGGCGCGCGAAATTGCCGGTCGCCGAGATCACGTGCTCACAAACAATCTCGCCCTTGTCGGTGACGATCTTCCATTCGCCGCTCGCCAGACGCTCGATCGACGTCACGGTGGTGTTGCGGTTGATCTCCGCGCCGCGTTCGCGCGCGCCGCGCGCCAGCGCCTGCGTCAGGTCGGCCGGCTGGATGTAGCCGTCCTGCGGATGCTGGATCGCGCCGAGCAGGCCCTCGACATTGCACAGCGGCCAGATCTCCTTCACCTCGTCGGGCGTCAGGAATTTGACCTCGACGCCGCCGATGGTGGCCGCCACGCCGGCATAATATTTGTATTCGTCGAGCCGGTCGCGCGTGCGCGCCAGTCGGATGTTCGACACTTGCCGGAAGCCGACGTCGAGCCCGGTCTCGGCGCCCAATTTGCCATAAAGCCCGACCGAATATTTGTGCAACTGCCCGACCGAATAGGACAGGTTGAACAGAGGCAGCAGGCCGGCGGCATGCCAGGTCGAGCCGGAGGTCAACTCCTTGCGCTCGATCAGCACGCTGTCGGACCAACCTTTCTTGGCCAGATGATAGAGCGTCGAGACGCCGACGACGCCGCCGCCGATGACGACCGCGCGAGCATTTGTGCGCATGTTCCAGACCCCCGATGTCAGTAGTTGGCGTCAGGCGCCGCCGCCTTCTTGCGTTCGATGAATTCGCGCAGCGCCTCGTCGACGCCGGCGTCGATAGGCGGCGGGACGTAATCGGCCAGCATCTTCTTCCACAGCGCGTTGGCGCGCATCGCCGCGTCCTTCGACCCCTCCTCCATCCATTGCTCGACCGAATTGTTGTCGGCGATGCTGGAGCGATAGAACGCGGTCTCGAAATTCGCCTGCGTATGCGCGCAGCCGAGGAAATGGCCGCCCGGCTCGACCTGATGGAACGCCTCCATGCCCTGGCCATTCTCGCTGAGGTCGATGCCCTTGGCGAGCACGTGCATGGCGCCGAGCTGATCGAAATCCATCACGAATTTCTCGTAGGACGCCGATAGCCCGCCCTCCAACCAACCCGCCGCGTGCAGTACGAAATTCGCGCCCGCGAACATGGTGGGCAGCAGCGTCTGCGCGCTCTCATAAGCCGCCTGCGCGTCGGGAACCTTGCTGGCGCACAGCGAGCCGCCGGTGCGGAACGGCATGTTCATGCGCCGCGCGAGCTGGCCGGCGCCGTAGATCGCCAGCGCCGCTTCCGGCGTGCCGAAGGTCGGCGCGCCCGATTGCATCGACAGAGTGGACACGAACGTGCCGAACACCACCGGCGCGCCGGGCCGCGCCAGCTGGCAGAACGCGGTGCCCGCCTGCACTTCCGCCAGCACCTGCGTCAGCGTGCCCGCCACCGTCACCGGGCTCATCGCGCCCGACAGGATGAACGGCGTGATGATGCAGGCTTGATTGGCCCGCGCATAGGCTTCCGCCGCGCCGAGCATGGTTGAATCCCACACCAGCGGCGAGTTGGCGTTGATGAGGCTGGTGCAGACCGTGTTGTTCTCGACAAATTCCTTGCCAAACAGGATCTCGCACATCGCCACGGTGTCGCGCGCGCGGTCGGGATGGGTGACCGAGCCCATGAACGGCTTGTCGCTGAGCCGCATATGCGCATACACCATTTCGAGATGGCGCTTGTTGACCGGCAGATCGACCGGCTCGCACAACGTGCCGCCGGAATGATGGATGAACGGCGACAGATAGGCCAGCTTCACGAAATTGCGGAAATCCTCGATCGTGCCGTAGCGCCGGCCACGATCGAGATCATGCACGAAGGGCGAGCCGTAGTTGGGCGCGAACACCGTCGCCTTGCCGCCAATCTGCACATTGCGCTCGGGGTTGCGCGCATGTTGCGTGTAGAGCGGCGGCGTCGTGGCGCACAGCTTGCGCGCGAGCCCCTTGGGGAAGCGCACGCGCTCGCCCTTGACGTCGGCGCCCGCTTGGCGGAACCGCTCCAGCGCCGCGGGATAATCGCGGAACTCGATGCCGACCTCCTGCAACAGCGTCTCCGCATTCGCCTCGATGGTGGCGAGCCCCTCCTCGCTGAGGATCTCGGTCAGCGGAATCGCGCGGCTGATGTAGGGGATCGAGGCCACGCCGCTGCGCGCCCGCGCGGCGCGACGCGCTTCGCGGCCACGCCGGGGTTCGGCGGGCGCGGCGGTTTCCGGCGTTTCGTTC
>JAGWRL010000177.1 GCA_028876585.1 Pseudomonadota bacterium
GGCGAGGGCGGCGCCTTCAATACGCTCACGGCGAGCGTGGCCGGCTTCGTCGCGGCTTTTTTTTGTTTGACGCGCGATGCATCGGTCATAAGGCATTCCTCCTGAGACGCGGCTGGCGGCCGATCCCTTTTCGGTCATAATAATCTGGCAAGGCCGTGCAACGCCAGTAAGTCTTTCGGCAATTCGGCAGGGAAAGCGCTTGATGAGGGTCATGGTCGCGCTCGTTTGCGCGCTCGCGGCGACGCCGGCGGCGGCGGAATCGTTGTTCGATTCGCTCGCCAAATCGACCGGCCTGATGGCGACGCCGGCCGATCCGCCCGATTTCGTCAAGGCCTCCAGGCCGAGCGAACCGTCCGCCGCCATCCCGGTGTTCGCGCCGCCCGACGAACCGCGCTCGAAGGTCAAGACGCCGGCGGAGTTGAAGGCGATGGACGCCGACCTCGAACGCGCCGGCCGGCAGAGGCGCCCCGTCCCCGCGCGTCAGCCGGCCGACGGCAAGCGGGCGGACAAGCCGAAGCCGCGCTAGGCCGGAAAATTAGAGGACGGCGGGTTCCCCTTTTCGGCGCCCGGCTCTAAAAGCGGAGCGCGCGGCCGGCGGATTCGGGCCGCTCGCGCGAGCCCAGGCGCCAAATCGGCGCCGAACACGAGGAAAACGGGGCGATGTCGGATTTTCACAATACGCGGCGGCTGCCGCCTTACGTCTTCGAGCAGGTCAACAAGCTCAAGGCCAAGGCCCGCGCCGCCGGCGCCGACATCGTCGATCTCGGCATGGGCAATCCCGACCTCGCCGCGCCGAAACACGTGATCGACAAGCTGGTCGAGACAGTCGGCAAGCCGCGCACCGACCGTTATTCCGCCTCCAAGGGCATCCCCGGCCTGCGCCGCGCGCAAGCCGGCTATTACGCGCGCCGGTTCGGCGTGAAGCTGAACCCGGAGACCCAGGTCGTCGCGACGCTCGGCTCCAAGGAAGGCTTCGCCAATATGGCGCAGGCGATCACCGCGCCGGGCGACGTCGTGCTCGTGCCCAACCCGTCCTATCCGATCCACGCCTTCGGCTTCCTGATGGCGGGCGGCGTGATCCGCTCGGTGCCGGCCGAGCCCGGCCCGCAATATTTCGTGGCGCTGGAGCGGGCGATCCAGCACTCGATCCCCAAGCCGATCGCGGTCGTCGTCTGCTATCCCTCGAACCCGACGGCGATGGTCGCCTCGCTCGATTTCTACAAGGATCTCGTGATCTTCGCCAAGAAGCACGACATCTTCATCCTGTCCGATCTGGCCTATGGCGAGGTCTATTTCGACGGCGAGCCGCCGCCCTCGGTGTTGCAGGCGCCCGGCGCCTTCGACGTCGCGGTCGAGTTCACCTCGATGTCGAAGACGTTTTCGATGGCGGGTTGGCGCATGGGCTTCGCGGTCGGCAACGAGCGATTGCTGGCGGCGCTGGCGCGGGTGAAATCCTACCTCGACTACGGCGCCTATACGCCGATCCAGGTCGCCGCCGCCGCCGCGCTCAACGGCCCGGAGGCGTGCATCGACGAGATGCGGGCGACCTACAAGCGCCGCCGCGACGTGATGGTGGAGAGTTTCGCCGCCGCCGGCTGGGCGATCGAAAGCCCGCGCGCCTCGATGTTCGCCTGGACCCCGGTGCCGGAGAAATTCCGCCATCTCGGCAGTCTCGAATTTTCCAAGCTGCTGATCGAAAAGGCCGATGTGGCGGTGGCGCCGGGCATCGGGTTCGGCGAGCACGGCGACGATTACGTGCGGCTGGCGCTGGTCGAGAACGAGCAGCGCATCCGCCAGGCGGCGCGCGGCGTGCGGCGGTTCTTCGAGAACGCCGACGAGACGCTGCATAACGTGGTCAAGCTCAAGCAGACCGCCTGAGCGCGGCGCGCGTTAGCGGTTGAGCGATTTCAGCGATTTGCGCGCGCCTCGCTCGATGCGCGGCAGGTCGTCGCGCTGCTGGCGATCCCGCCGCGCGGCGAGCGCCGCGGCGGCGGGGGCGAGGCCGCGCCGCCGCAGGCTCAGCGATTGCGCGAGACGGGCGGCGGTCTGCGCGTCGTTCAACTGGCCGAGCCGCTTCAGCAGCTTCTGAATCCGTTTGCCGTCCTTCGCCGCGAATTCATAGACGCCGGCCAGGAACTCCAGGCCGTAGCGCAGCCGCTTCAACGCCTTGCGCAGTTCATGCAGCGCGGTGGGGTCGCCGTCCTGCGCGTCCCGGCTGCGCTGGCGCGCCTTGCGCGACAGCCGGCCGATCAGGCCCGGCGCGAGGCTTTCGATCGGCGGGTCGAGCCGCGTGTCGCGCGCGCTTTCCACCCAGGCGCCGAGCGAAAGCGCCAGCCGCGCGAAGGGCGGCTCGCCCACCGCCGCCGCGGCTTGCGCGAAGGCGTCGTCGCGCTGTCGTCGGGCGGCGTCGGCGAGCAACTCGCTCCACTCGACCGGCGCGCTCTCGGCGATCACCTCAGGCAATAGCGCGTCGCAAAACACGCTCCAGTCGCGCGCCCTGCCGACGCGACGCGCCAAAGCGCGCAATTCCCGCTCGAACCGCGCGACGCTGGCCTTGTCCAGCAGCGGCGTGAACAGCCGCAACGCGGTGCGCAGCCGCGTGGCGGCGACGCGCAGTTGATGCACGCCCTCGGGGTGGCCCGCGCTTACGGCGGCGGCGTTGGCGACGAGCTGGCCGAGCGCCTCGGCCATGATGCGCCGGAACGCCTCGGCGCCGCTCATCCCCTCGCGCAGGCGCTGCGGCGCGGCCTTGCGCGGCTGCGGCGGCGTCCCGGCGAGCAGGCGCAGGCCCCGGGCGGCCTTGCTTTCAGTGGCGATTGCGATCGGCGCCTCGGCGTGCAGCGCCAGCGCCAGGCGATAGAGCGCGTCGGGCGAGCCGTGGCGCAATTCGAGTTCGAGTTCGCGGATCGGCTCGCTTCTGCCGCCGGCGCGGATTTCGCCCTCGTCCAGATCGGCCTCGATCCGCGCGTCGTTCACTTTCAACATGCGCGTCGTGCGGGTGACGTCGGTGGTCAGGATCGGCGCGAAGGCGGCGCCGGCGAATTCGGCGATCGGCGTGCCGGCGGCGAGCGCGAGATCGGGCGCGTCGCCGGTGATCGGCTGTTCCCACTCGCGGCGCTGCATCGCGGCGCCGGCGGCGTCGGGGGCCTTGATCGTTTGCAGCCGCTGGCGCCCCTGCGCCCGCACCCGCAGGCTCAGGCCGCGCCGCGCGAGCGCGTGGTCGGGCGTGTCCCAATAGGTGGTGACGATATGGGCGCGCTTCGGCTCGCCGGCGCTGGCGGCGCGAAGCGTCTCGCTTTCGGGCAGGCGGCGCCGCGCGGCCTCCGACAAGATGAGCTTGAGTTCGGTTTCGATCGGAGCGGCCACCCGCCTTCTCTTCCACACCCTCGGAACGCCAATCCTACACCGGTTAACTCCGCCGGTCATTGCGCTAAAAGGGGGCGCCTCGCCCCGGACGGGAGTTCCCATGTCACGCGCGCTCGATCATCTCGTCATCGCCTGCCGTGACCTCGACGCCGCCGCGGCGCGCTATCGTCAGCTCGGCTTTCAGGTCGGCCCGCGCAACCGGCATCCCTGGGGCACCGAAAACCATATCGTGCAGTTCGACGGCGCGTTCCTCGAACTCGTCGGCCTGGGCGAGGGTTTCATTAAACCCGCGCCGGACGATCCGGTGTTTCCGTTCGCCGGCTTCGTCGCCGAATTCCTGGCCCGGCGCGAGGGGCTGGCGATGGTGGCGCTGCGCTCGGACGACGCGGAGGCGGACCGGCGCGATTTCGCCGCCAAGGGGCTCGGCGCGTTTCCCCGCTTCGATTTCGCCCGCGTGGGGGTCCGCCAGGGGCGCGAGGTGGAGGTCGCGTTTTCGCTCGGCTTCGCCGAATGCGCTGGGATGCCCGAGGCGGGGTTCTTCGTCTGCCAGCAGAAATTCCCGCAGAATTTCTGGGACGCGGCGGCGCAGGCGCATCCCAACGGCGCGACCGGCGTCGCGGAACTGGCCTTCGTCCATCCCGCGCCGGACGCCGTCGCGCCGTTCCTGTCCGGTTTTCTCGACGCGGAGCCCGCGCCTGCGCCGGGCGGGGACCAGTTTATGCTGGAAGGAACGCGCGTAACCTGCATGAGGGCGAACGATCCCGCCAGCAGCGGACTTTCCGCGATGCGCATCGCGACGCGCGGCGGCGCGTCGTTCTGGGTCGATTGACTTAGGCGCGCGCCCATTTGGCGGCGCCTGGAACGCCGCTTCGCATCTCGCGCTGCGCGGCGGCCGCGAGGCCGAACAGGCAGCCGATCAGAAGGAACAGATGGCGCCAATGCATGGTGTCGATCTGCACGCCTTGCAGCAATTGCGGCAACGTGGCGGCCCAGACGCCGATGACTTCCGTCTGCGCGCGCGAGCGCCGGAATACGAACACCCAGCCGATGTAGAGCGTCAGCGCGACGAAAACGGCGAAAGCGACGCCGCCGACCCAGCCGAACGACGCGAACGCGCTCAGGAACACCTCGTGCGGATCGGCGGGGAAATATTTGACGAAGCGGAAAGGCCCGAACCCCAGCGGCCGGTCGAGCAGCATCGGAATCGAGCGGATCTGATTGCCGAAGCGGCCCTGCTCGCCGGCGTCGTAATCTTCGACCAGCGTCGCCCGCTCCAGCAAGACCTCGCGGATCGCGGGAACGGACAACAGGATCGCCATCAGCGCCGCCACCGCCACGACGCAACCGATCGCCGTCGCCACCACCCGACCTCTGATCCGCGCCGAGCCGCTGGTCAGGAAGGTCAGCCCCAGCACCAGCATCAGCGTGAGGATCGCATCGATCAAAGCGCCGCGCGAGAAGCTGACGATCACGGCGGTCAGCATCACCAGCAACATGAGACTGCTGCGCAGCGCCGGCGCGCGCCTCAGCAGCAAATCTTGGCACACCCACCCAAGCGGCGCGACCAGGAACGGCGCGAACACATTCGGGTCCTTGAACGGGCCGGCGGCGCGGCCGCCGTCGTAGAGCGTGAAATAGGGACTGAGGCCCGCGACGTCGAAATAGCCCGCGATGCCCAGGATCGCCGCCAGCATCGCCGCGAACACGTAGCCAGAGCGAATGGCTTTCATCCGCCCTAGCGGATCGCCGGCCACCAGCGTGGCGAACAGGACCGTCGTCATCGTTATGTAAACGGTCACAAAGGTGAAGCTGACGCTCTCGGACTCTTGGGTGTAGGGTATTAGCGCGATCAACCCCGCCGCATCGAAGGCCGCAAGGACGACTACGAGGGGCGCGAGCAAAGGGTCGAACGTCAGGCCGCCGCGCGCGAAAGCGAGGAGGCAGACAAAAAACATCGCCTCGTAAGGCGAAGGCTCGATGGCCGCGAACGGGCTGACCGCAAGGAACAGCCAAAGAAGCTTGAGTCGCGAGGGCTCCGACAGCATCACGGCGGCTCCTTGCGCCGACAGGCGCTGTGCGCTCGCCCGCGATTTAGCGAGGTCATGGTTAACCCTTCGTTATCGCGATCCGCGGCACGCGCGCCGGTCGCGTAAGCGCGCGCTTAACCGCTGTCGGTTAGAAGCGGGTGGGGCCGATCATGATTTTCGTCATCTCCTTTTTCCTCAACGCGGCGACGAATTTCGCCTTCGGTCTGACCCTGAGCGCGATTCCGGGGCCGGCAGAGTTCGGCCGCTATTCCACGGTGCAACTTGCCTCGATTACGCTGGCGGGCGGGATGCTCGACTGGTTGCGCTATTCGACGTTGCGTTATTCCGGCGACGACGAGGCCAAATCCGTGATCGCGTCCTCGTTGGAGGCCGGTTATTTCGCGCTCACGCTGGTGATCTACGCCGCGGTCGGCCTCTGCGTCGCGTTGGACGCGACCTTTGGCCTCGGCGCGTCGCTGCTGCTGCTGACGCCTCTGTTGGGGGTGGCGGCGCATCGCGTCGATTTCACCGGCGCGCAGTTGCGCGCGCGCGACCAGGGCGTAGCCTATGCCGGCATTTACGCCTTGCGGCAGGTTCTCTGTTTCACCGCCGTGGTGGCGACGGCCTACGCCACTCGCAGCGCCGCCTTCACCGTGGCGGTTCTGGCCGCCGCCAATCTGATACCCGCGCTGGCGTTCGCGCCGTGGGCGCGCGTTTCGGGCGCGGCCCTCGCCAAAGCGAGCGCCGCCCGGCTGAAGACCTTCTTCGTCTACGCCAAGCCGATCGTATTCTCGCTGGTGATGTATCAACTGGTCGGGCTGATCAACCGGCATGTCGCGCTCACGCATCTCGGCGCCGACGCGACGGGGAAATTCTCGCTCGCCACCGATCTCGGACAGCGCCTGTTCGGCGCGGCCAATTCGTTGCCGGAGTTGATGCTGTTCCAATATGTGTTGAAGCTCGACCGCATCGAGGGGCGGGCGGCGGCCGAGCGCCAGCTTTCGCGCAACATCTCGCTCGCGCTCGGTTTCCTGGCGCCGCTTGCGACGGGCTATGCGGTGATGGCGCCGACCTTGGAGGCGCTTATGGCGCCCGCCGCTTATCGGGGCTCGTTCGCGACGCTCAGCGCTGCGCTCGCGCCCGGTTATTTCGGCTTGTTCGTCATCATCTCTGCGCTCTCGCCCATCTTCCAGCTCAAGCACGCGACATGGCAGCTGAGCGCCGCCTCGGTGTTGGCGCTGGTCGTCGATATTCTGCTGCTGAGCTTCACCGATCTTGCCGCGAGCACCGACGGGCTGGCGATAGCCAGCTCCGCCAGCTTGCTCGCCGCCATGATGGCGACGGCGGCGCTTGCTTGGCGCGTGTCGCCGGTGCGGCCGCGCCTCGTCGATATCGCCGTCATCGCGGCGGCGACGGCGCTGATGGCGGCGCTCGTGCGTCCGCTCAACGCCTGGTCGTCGCATGGCGGCGCGGCGGCGGCGGCCATCGCGATAGCGGGCGTGGTTCTCGGCGGCGCCTATCTCGCCTTCGACGTCGGGGGCGTGCGGACGCAGGCGGCGCGGACGTGGCGACAACCCCGGCGGCGCGACGAAAGCGCCAAGGCCTATAGAGGAGCGGCGTGATGATGGACGGTTTGGCGATATCGGGTTCGCTGCCCGACGAGCGGGCGCTGCGCGTCGAAGCGCGGCTCGCGCAATCGGCTTTCCTCGCCGCGCCGCTGCGCCGGCTCGGCTACGACAGCGGCGAAGCCTGGGCCTGGAACAACTACAAGCCGACCGTGCTGGCCTTTGTCGAGGCGCTGCGTCAGGCGGGGCGCTGCGACCGCGAGGGCGTGGTGCGTTTGCTGGAGGTCGGCGGCGGACGCGGGCCGCAGTTCACGCTTGCGGAGGCCGAGAAGCTTGGCGTCGCGCTCACCGTCAACGATATCGACGCGCGCGAACTTTCGTTGGCGCCGCCGGGCTTCGCGACCGCCTGTTTCAATATCGCCGACGACGTCGATCCGACGCTGTTCGGCAAGTTCGACTTCATCTTCTCGCGCATGGTGTTCGAGCATGTCAGGGACGCGCCGCGCGCCTGGCGCAACATCGCCTCGTTGCTCGCGCCCGGCGGCGTCGCGCTCGCTTATCATCCGACACTCTACTCGCCGCCGTTCATTCTCAATTGGTTGGCGCCGGAAGCCTTCAGCGCGCGTCTGTTGAAGCTGTTCTTCCCCTGGCGCCATGACGGCGACTATCCGAAATTCCCCGCCCGTTACGAGATGTGTGTCGCCGAGCCGAGCGCGGTGACGCCGAAGTTTCTCAGCTTCGGCTTCTCGGAGGCGTTGATCGCGCCTTTCTTCGGGCATGGCTACCTCCGTTCGATTCCGCTCGCTCGCGACATCGAGGGCGCGTTGCATGTGTGGGCGGAGCGGCGCGACATCAGGTGGCTCTCCTCCTACGCCTTCACGCTGGTGCGAAAATAGGCTGTGAATCACCGACAGGATGGCGGCCACAAATGAAATCTTACCCCGACGTTGTGTTTCGTCCGAGCCCGCCCGTCGTGATGTTCGGTTCGGCGAAGCCGGTGACTTGCGCGGTGATGGACTACGCGCAGCGGCTGCGCGACGCGATCGAGGCGCAGCGGCCCGGATTCGTGCGCATCGAGACGATCGAGCCGGAGCGGCCGTTCGCGTTCGTCGCGGCGATCGTCAAGGCGTTGCGCGCCGGCGCGGTCGCGCATCTGCAAATGCCGATCGAGGGCTGGGGCAACAGCGTCGTGCCGGGCATCGCGCTGTTCCTCGCCCGCGCGCTCACGCGCAAGGGCCGCATCGTCGTCACGCTGCACGAATGGACCTCGCTCAACGCGCTGCGCTATCTCTCGATGATCCCCGATCTGCTGGCCACCGACGGCTTCGTGTTCGTGTCGCCGCGCCAGCGCGACGCGTTCCAGCGCACGCCCTGGGTCAGCGCCGCCGGGAAGGCGCGCGCGCCGGTGATTCCGATCGGCCCCAACATCATGCCGGCGCGGATCGACCCGGGTAAAGTTGCAGCCGAGCGGGCGAAGCTGATCGGGGCGGGCGCGACCCGCGCCGATCTCGTCGTCGGCTTTTTCGGCGTGCTCTACGCCAGCAAGCGGCCCGACTTGCTGCTGCGCGCGACGCGGGCGCTGCACCAGCGCGGCGTCAAGGCGCGGCTGCTGATCTGCGGCGATTTTCTCTGGGACAAACCGAACGACCGCGCCGCGTTTCTGGCGCTGGCGGGCGAACTCGGCCTGAGCGACTGGCTCGACTTTCGCGGCCGCATCGACGACGAGGGCGATCTGATGGCGACGCTCTCGGGCGCGGATGTTTTCCTGCTGCCCTACGCCGACGGCGTCAGCCTGCGGCGCGGCAGTTTTCAGGCGGTGAGCCAACTGGCGCGGCCGCTGGTGACGACGCTGCCCGAACAGGCCGACGAGTTCGACGCGATGCCGGCGCTCAAGGCCAAGATCGACAGCGTGGCGACGGCGCTCTGCCGCGCCGACGCAAGCCCGGAGGAGTTCGCCGACGCGCTGGCGCGGATGGCGACGCGGCGGGCGGCGGCTTTCGGCGTGGCGCTGGACTCGATCTGGCGCGAGGCGGCCGGCGCGCATCTGGCCTTCTACGACGCGCTCGCCGTCGCGGGCCGCCCGCTATCGCGCCGCGCCGGCGCGATAGGGGCGCCCGCTCAATAGGCGTTGTCGGTGCGCACCAGCGAAACCGGCGTCATGGCGAGGATGTAGAGGTCCAGCCACAGCGACCAGTTCTCGATGTAATAGAGATCGTGATCGACGCGCGCCTGGATCTTCTCCTGCGTGTCGGTCTCGCCGCGCCAGCCGTGAATCTGCGCCCAACCCGTGATGCCGGGCTTGACGCGGTGACGGGCGAAATAGCCTTCCACCACCTCGTCGTATTTGCGGTCGGCGGCCTTGGCGTGCACGGCGTGCGGGCGCGGGCCGACCAACGAGAGATCGCCCTTGAACACGACGTTGAACACTTGCGGCAACTCGTCGATCGAGGCCTTGCGGATGAAGCGGCCGACGCGGGTGACGCGCGGATCGCCGCGGGTGACGAGTTGCGAGGCGGTGGCGTCGAGCTTGTCGACATACATCGAGCGGAACTTGTAGACCTCGACCAGTTCGTTGTTGAAGCCGTAGCGCCGCTGTTTGAACAGCACCGGGCCCTTGGAATCGAGCCGGATCGCCAGCGCCGTCAGCGCCAGCAGCGGCGATAGCGCGATCAGCGCCAGCACGCCGACGATCTTGTCCATCGCCATCTTGACGAGCACGTCGCGGTCGCCGAGCGGCTTGTCGAACACATCCAGCATCGGCGTCGCGCCGAGATAGGAATAGGAGCGCGGCCGGAAGCGGATGCGGTTGGCGTGCGCGGCGAGCCGGACGTCGATCGGCAGCACCCACAGCTTGCGCAACATTTGCAGGATGCGCTGTTCGGCGGTGATCGGCAGCGCGAACACGGCCAGATCGATGCGCGAATGACGGGCGTATTCGACGAGTTCGTCGACATTGCCGAGCTTTGAAAAACCTTCGACGGTGGTGGGCGAACGCGCGTCGCCGCGATCGTCGAACACGCCGAGCAGCTTGATCTCGGCCGGATCGGCCTTTGAGAGGTCGCGGATGAGATCGCGCGCCAGTTCGCCGCCGCCGACCACCACCACGCGCTTCTGGAACCGGCCGGACACGGCCAGACGATCGACGACGAAGGCGAGCGCGAAGCGGGCGATCGCCAACGCGTTGAAGGCGATCAGATACCAGGCGCCGAGCCAGAAGCGCGAAATCACATTGTCGAGCTTGGCGAAGAACACCACGGCGATGAGGCCGGCGAAGATCACCGTCCAGGCGCCGCTCATGCGGAACAACTGGTTGATCGGGCGCCGCAGCGCGGCCACGCTGTAGCTCTGCAACAGATGAAACGCGATGCCCGCGATCAGCGCGACGCCGAACGCCAGCAGGAAATAGATCGGCTGCGTGCCGATCTGCTGCACGACATGGGATTGATAGAGCGCAATCGCCGTGGCGGAGATCAGGCCGAAGTCGAGCGCCTGGGCGCAGGCGCCCAGCAGAATGCGCGAATAGCGGGGCGCGGCCGGCGCTTCGGCGGGCGCCGCGGCCGGGTCGAGTGCGGCGGCGGGCTCGGGGACGATTTGGATGTTGCGCAGTTGATCGGCGGAAAACAGCGACATATCACGCCTCGTTGACGAATTGCGCGGCGGCGGCCCGGCGGCCGCGCGGCGAACGAACGTCGGGTTCGCGCAACGCCAGCGCCTCGCGATAGGCGCCGATCACACAATCGGCCATGTGCTCGACCGAGAACCGCGCCCTGACGTAATCGGCCAGCTCCCTGGCGCGGCGCGCGCGCTCCGGCGCGGGACGGTTCATCTCCGCGACGATGCGGCGCGCCAGCGCGGCGGGGTCATCGGGCGTCCCCAGCCGGTCGCGGTAGGGGCCGAAAATCTCAGGCACGCCGCCGACGTCGGTGGTCAGCAGCGGGACTTGCGCCGCGACGGTTTCGAGCACGATGTAAGGCATCGATTCCGCGCGCGAGGGGGCGACCATGATCCGCCCCATCTCGAACGCGCGGCGCACCGGCAGCGGGCCGGGAAAGCGGACGCGCTCGGCAAGCCCCAGTCGCGCCGCCTGGGCGGTCAGCGCGTCGAGGTCGGGGCCGGAGCCCACGAGCACCGCCGAGGGCGCGGCGCCGGTCTGACGGCCGACGAGCGCCAGGGCGTCGAGCAGGGTGTCGACGCCTTTGGCGGCGCGCAATTCGCCGACATAGAGAATATCGGCGGCGTCCGGGGCGGCGGCGACGGGGATGAATTCGGCCGGGCTGAGGCCGTTGACGACGACGCGCGCCAGGCCGGCGCGCACGCCGACATATTGATTGTATTTGCCGCGGATGTTGTCGCTCTCGAACAGAAACAGATCGGTGCGTCGCGCCATTACGCGCTCGACCTGCATGTAGAGCCGGTGCAGCGCGCTTCCCGGCGCATAGTTGAAGCTGCCGCCGTGCGGAGTGTAGGCGCGCACCGGCGCGCCGACGAGGCGCGCATAAAGGCCGCCCTTCGAGCCGTGGCCGTGCACGACGTCGGGCCGCGCCGCCTTGAGGAAGCGCGAGAAGGCGCGCAACGCCGAGAGATCGCGCGGATGCGGATTGCGCGGGATGACCGCGACGCCGACGCCGAGCCGGGGGCCGCCGGGAATGCGGGCTAGGGCGTCGCGCACGCGCTCGCCGTCGCCCGCCTGGTCGAAGAACAGGCCGACCGCATGGCCGCGCGCGGCCTGCTCGACGGCGAGATCGACGACATGACGAAACAATCCGCCAAGCGGCGCGCGAAACACATGAACGATCCGCAACGCGCTCGAACTCGACACAGACCTCTCCGCGGGAACGCCGGACTTTGGTTAAGCGGCGCGCTTCGAGGTCTAAGACGTTTTCCTAAAAGAACCGTTCTCTGACGGTGATCGTGTCGCCGGGACGGATCGCGAACGTCATCGGCACGCTGGCGGTGGTGGCGCGGCCGTCGATGCTGCGCGTCACGTCGACGCCGCTCTGGTCGCCGCGCGGCGAAAAGCCGCCGGCGATGGCGACCGCCGTCTGCGCCGTCATGCCGTTGACGAACGGATATTGCCCGGAGCTGCCGACTTCGCCGAGCACGAAAAACGGGCGGAACGCCTCGACCTCGACCGAGACTTTCGGCTCGCGCAGATAGCCGCCGCGCAGCCGCGCTTCGAGCGTCGAGGCCGCTTCCGCGGTCGTCAGATTTTGCACATGCACCGAGCCGATCAGCGGCATCGCGATATTGCCGGCGCCGTCGACGTTGAACGAGTTGGTCAGATTCTCCTGGCCGAACACGATGATGCGCACCCGGTCGCCGCTCGACAGCCGATAGGGCGCGTCGATCGAGGCGCGCATGTCGGCGCCGTAGGGATGTTGCGCGCAACCGCCGAGCGTGAGGAGGACGAGCGCCAAACCTGGCAACATTCGCTTCATCGACATACGACCGCACCGCTTCAACTGACCACGACGTTTTCTAGTCCCGCATGGTTAACGAAACGCTGATGCGGCGGGGAATTAACCGGAAGGCAACCTTGATCTTTCATAGATCGTTCAGCACGACGAGTGGCGTCAGGAGCGGTCAATGGCATGGGGTGACGAGGCGGCGTCGCAGGGTCTCGACCTGCCGCGACTGATCGCCGCGGTATCCGCGCACAAGCGTTGGATCATCGGGCCGACGCTGGCCGCCTTCGTCTGCGCGCTGGCGTTCGTCGTCGTCACCAAGCCGCGCTACACCGCGACCGCCAAGGTCATGCTGGAGAACGGCGACAGCTATTTCACCCGGCCCGAAAAGGCCGGCCCCGACGCCGCCGCCGTGATCGACGACATGACGGTGCTGAGCGAGGCGGAAGCGGCGAAATCGCCCGACGTCGAGCGCAAGGCGATGGCGAAATTGCCGCCTGAGGATTTGGCCGAATTTTCCAGCGGCGGGCTGTTCTCGCTGTTGAGCCGCCACCCCGACGTCACCGCCGAGGATCGGCGGCTGGACGCGTTCGGCAAGCGGGTCGAAGTCTATCCGCAGGCGAAGACGCGCGTGCTGCTGTTCGAATTCACCTCGTCCGACCGCGCGGTCGCGGCGCGCAGCGCCAATGCGCTCGCCGAGGCGTTTCTCGAATCGCAGCAAGGCGCGAAGGATCAGGAGGCGCGCTCGGCCTCGAAATGGTTGTCGGAACAGATCGACGCGCTGCGCGGCAAGGTCGCCGCCGCGGAAAGCCGGGTCGAGGAATTGCGCGGCAAATCGGGCCTGCTGGCGAGCGTCAACGGGCTGGCCGTGCCGTCGCAGCAGTTGAGCGAGATCGCCGGCCAGATCGCCGCCGCGCGCGCGGCGGAGGGCGCCGCCGCCTCCAAAGCGGCCTCGTTGCGGGATCTCGTGCGCGCGGGCCGGCTCGAAGACGTCGCCTCCGTCGCCAACGACGAATCGCTGCGCCGCTACGCGGATTCGCGCGTCGCCTTGCGCACGCAGATCGCCGAACTCGGCCGCACGCTGCTGCCCGGCCATCCGCGCATGAAGGAGCTTGGCGGCCAGCTCGCCGGCATCGATCAGGAAATCCGCGCCGCCGCGATGAAGCGCGTGCGCGGCTTCGAGGAGGACGCGCATATCGCGGCCAATCAGGTGAAAAGTCTGGAGCAGGCGGTGGCCGACCAGGCCAAGACCGTGACCTCGGGCGACGCCGATCAGGTGAAGCTGCGCGAACTGGAGATCGACGCCAAGACCGCGCGCGATCAACTCGAATCCTACCTCACCAAATATCGTGAGGCGATCGCCCGCAACGCCGTCAACGCGGTCCCCGCCGACGGCCGCATCATCGCGGTCGCGCGCCCGCCGCTGTCGCCGAGCTTCCCCAAGACCGGGCCGACGCTGCTGCTGGCGACGCTGGCGGGGCTGTTCGTCAGCCTCGGCCTCGTCGTCGCCAAAATCCTGCTGAGCGAGGGAAACGCCGTCGTCGCCGCCGCGCGGCCGGCCCCCGCGCCACGCGCGCGCGCCGCCGATCGCGATCTGCCGTTCGGCATCGACCCGTTGCCCGGCGAAGACGAGGCGAGGCCGCCGGCGGAGGCGCCGCGCGAAGAAAGCGCGCGCGAACGGCAAATCTGGACCGGCGCGGTGGAGACCTTCGTCGATCGACTGGCCGAGACGGGCGAGGGCGAGGCGCTGGCGCTGATGGTGGCGGGCGAGGGCGCCGCATTGCCGGCGGCGCTGGTGGCGGCGCGGCGGCTGAGCCGGCGCGGCGCGACCGCGCTGGTTGATCTGGGCCCGAGCCCGGAATGGCTGTCCGATCTGTTCGACCGCGAAGGCGAAGCGGTCGAGCCCGATTTCGGCCTCAGCGACCTCGTCGGACAGCCGGGGGCGCTGGCGCGCGCGGCGCACCGCGATCTCTCCAGCCCGCTCGTCATCGTGCCCTCGGGGCGCGGCGAATTGACGCCCGACGATCTGGCGCCGGCGCTGGAGGCGCTGGCCGCCCAATACGCGTTCGTGGTGGTGCATGCGCCCGACTGGCGCGAGCCGCTGGCGACGCACGCCGCGCGGGAAATGGCGGCGATGATCGTCGCCGCCCCCGCCGCCGACATCGGCTGGATTGAGCCGCGCGTGCGCGCGGCCTATCGCGAAGAGGGCCTGGCGATCAAGGCGATCGGCGTCGGCCCGCGCCCGCAGTCGGCCGAGCGCGCGGCCTAAAAGGTCAGGTTGACGCGCAGGCCCGCCACCAGGGCGTCGCCGACCTTGCGGTCCGGCTGGAGCGGATCGACGAGGCCGCCGCCGGGGTTGCGCACATATTGCAGGCTCGGCTGGATCTGCGCCCAGGCCGTCGCCTGATATTGATAGCTCGCCTCCAGCACGGCCTCGTAATCGCGCTTCGGCGTGAAAACGCCGGGGTTGTAGCGGGCCACATCGGCGCTGAACCCGGCCGCGCCGGCGCCGATCTCCACCAGGCCGAAGCCGAGCGTGAACGCATCATCCTTGCGGCCGGGCAGCGGATCGCGCAGCGCCAGGCCGCCGTTAAGGCTGAAGGTGACGAGGTTGCGGTCGCCCTGCGGCGCCAGCACCGGGCGCAGGAACAGACTCAGCGTCCGCTCCTTTTCGGCGCCGCGCCACACCATCTGCTCGCCGATCGCGTAAAGGCCGAATTCGCCGCTATGCAGTAGCGGCGCCCGGACCGCCGCCGGGCTGGCGAGCCTCTGCCCGAGGGCGTTGTAGCGCTTGTCGGCGAACCCGAGGCTGTCATACCAGCCGCCAAGCTTGTAGACGCCGGCGAGTTCGCGCTCGCCCTGGCCGAGCGCGAATTGCGCCTCGGCGATCGCCAACGCGCCTTGAACCGGGAAGCTGACGCCGTAGGGGTTGGCGCGCTGCGGGTCGGTGTTGGACAGGGGCGCGGGCGTTCCGCTGAACACGCCGGCGAGCGCCGTCCACGGCCCGGAGGCCGCGCGGGCGCGCACACCCAGCGCCGCCAGCGGAAAGACCGGACCGCCGCCGGGCAGGTCGGTCGCGAACTGCACCGGCGAGCCGAACAGCGAATTGACGAAATAACCTGCGCTGGGGTGATTGGCGAATTCGAAGTCGAGGCTCTGCTGGCCGAATTTGACGTCGAAATGATCACCGAATTTCTGGTCCCACCACAATTCCCACAGCCGGGTCGCGCGGTCGCCGCTGACGCCGCTGACGACCTGCAAGGCGCCGAGGCGGCGGGCGGAGAAGTCCTCGCCATGCAATTGCAGCGCGCTGACTTTGAATTGCCCGCCCTCCCAGCCGAACGCGGTTTTCGCGTCGAGCTGAACCGTCAGGGTCGTCAGCCCGTCGTAATCGGCGCCGCGCTGCAAGCCGCCCACCGGATTGGCGAACGCCTCGCTGGTCTCGGTCAGGTTCAGTTGGCCGCCCACTTTGGCGAAGGCGGTGCGCAAACCGCCGAGATCGCCGAACAGGTTGGCGCTGTAATCGGGCGCGGAATCCGCCCGCGCCGGTCCCGCGATCACCGCCGCGCCGACGAATACAACGCGCACATATCGACGAATTCGAAGACGTCGCATCATGCGTATTTGGTTAAAGCGTCGCATAATCTGGCGCAACGCCGATAATTCTGCGGCATTGCACAAATATTTCACGCGCTCAGCTTCAATTCACGCCAGCTAGCGGCATAAATCGCCGCGACAATTTGGCTTGGGGTCTTGGCGCCGCGAAGGAAGTTGACGGGCCGCGCGCGATTTGGCAACGGCTTAAAAAGATTGCGCGAATGCGCGTGCGGCGCGCCATCGCCATTATTTTTTGTTAAAGGGCGGCGTCAGAAAGCGCCGAGCCGAGGACGAGAGTGATGAACCCGCCTGACCGACCCTTGCGGATCCTGATGGTCTGCGACCTGTGGCAAGGATCGGATTCCTACGCGCTGGCGCGCGCGTTCCGCCGCGCCGGCCATTCCGTGACCATCGTCTCCGACAGCGCCTATTGGGGCCGGGAATGGCGCAGCCGGGTGCTGCGCGCGGCGCGTTGGCTGTTGCAATCCTTCATCATTCGCGATTTCAACGATGCGCTGGTCGCCAGGGCGGAGGCGCTGCATCCCCACCTTCTGTTCGTGTGCAAGGGCCGGCTCGTCGAGCCGCGCGCCATCGAGGCGGCCAGGCGCGTCGGCGCGACGGTCGCGCTCTGGTGGCCCGACGTCAGCTTTTTCGCGCATGGCCCGCTGATCCCGCGCGTGGTGCCGCTGTATGATTGGATTTTCACCACCAAGACGTTCGGGCTCGCCGACCTCAAGGCCAAGTTCGGCTACGACAAAGCCTCGTTCGTGCCGCACGCGTTTCACCCGGAAGTGCATAGCCTGTTCCGTTGCGACGCCAGCGACAGGGCGCGCTACGGCTGCGACGTCTCGTTCATTGGCACCTGGTCGCCGAAGAAGCAGGCGCTGCTTGAAGCGCTGGTCGCGGCGCGGCCGAACGTGAAGCTGAAGATCTGGGGCATGCAGTGGGAGAAGGCGGGCGCCGGCCTCGCGCCCTGGATCGAATCGCGCGAAGTGCTGGGGGCCGAATACGCCAAGGCGATACGGCTCTCCAAGGTCAATCTCGGCATTCTCAGCGAAGTGCGCCAGGGCGCTTCGAGCGGCGATCTCATCACCGCGCGCACGTTCCACATCCCCGCCTGCGGCGGCTTCATGCTGCACGAGCGCACCACCGAAGTGCGCGAATATTTCGAGGAAGGGCGCGAATGCGCGATGTTCGAGGGCGCGGCCGAAATGGTCGCGCAGGTCGGCCATTACCTCGATCATCCCGGCGAGCGCGAAGCCGTCGCCGAGGCGGGGCGCCAGCGCTGCCTCGCATCGGGCAATTCGGTGGATGACCGCGCCCGCGCCATGCTGGCGCAGATCGGGCGGCTGCGCAGCGAGCCGCACGACGTCGCGGCCACGCCCGCCGCGCCCTATTTCGCCAAGGCGGTCAACGCGCCGTAAAGCGATTCGCCCAACAGCCGGCGCCCGGCGGCTGTGGCGGTCAGGCGCGCGCGCAGCGCCGTCCAATGCAGCGCGCCGGCCTGCGCCCAGCGCAACGGCGCGCGCGCGTCATGCGTCCGATTGACGCAGATGCGGTTGACGCCGACGCCCGGCGTCGTGTGCGGCAACGGCCGCGAATTGCCGACCAGCGTGAAGCCGGCGCGAAGCGCGGCCGCCAGTTCGCGCCGCCCGCCATGCCCGCCCGGCAGCGCCATCGTCTTGACCGGGCCAGCGCCGACGATCGCTCCGACATAATCGCGGCTGGCGGCGAGTTCGTCGTCAAGCTCGGCGTCGGCGAGCGAGGTCAGCGCGCGGTGCGTCGCGCCGTGCCCGCCCAGTTCGCAGACGCCCTTGAGGTCGCCGAGGGCGCGGCCTGAGAGATAGCGCGGATCGCGGGCGGACCAGTCGCGCACGACGAAGGCGGTCGGCGTCAGCCCCTCGTCGGCGAGGAAATGGAACGCCGCCGCGTTGCTGGCGTGGCCGTCGTCGAAGGTCAGCGCGACGTGGGTTCCCGCGCGCGCCAGCTCCGGCCGGTCGCATTCGCTGAATTTGACGAACGACACGCCGGCGTCGCGCAGCGCGCGGATCTGGTCGCGAAAGGCGGCGAGCCCGACGTCGTAAAACCCCTCCGGCGCGCCGGCGGGCGTGTGGTGATACATCAGGACGATGACGGCCATGGCGGCGACGTTTAGGCCGGCGCGAGGCTGGCGCGCAACCGCTCGACCTCGGCGGCGAGCGCGGCGCGGCGCGGCGGCGGCAAGGCGAAACGCGGCGTCTCGATCCGCACCGCGCCGAGGATGCGGGCGGGGCGCGGGCTCAGCACATAGATCACGTCGGCCAGATCGAGCGCGTCCTCGACTTCGTGGGTGACGAGCACGGCGCTGAGCCGCTGCTGCTCGATCAGGCGGGCGAGGTCGGCGCGGATGGCGCGGGCGAGCGGCGGATCGAGCGACACGAACGGCTCGTCGAGCAGCAGCAGGCCGGGCTTGGCGGCGAGCGCGCGGGCGAGCGAGGCGCGGCGGGCGAGGCCGAGCGACAATTCGCCGGGATAATGCGCGCAATGTTCGGCAAGGCCGAGGGCGGCGAACAGCGCGGCGCGCTCGGGCGCGGTGGAATCGGGCGCGGCGATCCGCACATTGTCCTCGACGCTGCGCCACGGCAGCAGTCGCGGCTCCTGAAACGCCATCGCGATGCGGACGCCGGGCGGGCGGTGCACGAAGCCTTCGTAATCGCCGTCGAGCCCGGCGAGAATGCGCATCAAGGTGGATTTGCCGCAGCCGGACGGGCCGATCAGCGCCGCCGTCTCGCCGGCGCGCAGCGAAAAGGCAAGCCCGGCGATGATCTCCGCCTGTTGCCCCCCGGCGGTGCGCGCCGCCTTGCGCACGACCTCAAGCGCGAGCGGGGCGGGGTCGCCAGCGGCTGACATAACGTTCAAACGGTTGGACAAGGAAGCTCTCGACTATCAACATGATGGCGGTGAACGGCAGGGCGTAGGCGAGCAGCGTCGCCACGTCGAACAATTGGAACGCGGAGCCGATCTCGAAGCCGACGCCGTTCGGCCGCCCCAGCAACTCCACCACCAGCACGATCTTCCACACCAGCGACAGTCCCGAGCGGGTGGCGGCGGCGAAGAACGGCGCGAGCTGCGGCAGCACGACGTGGCGCAGCCGCTTCCACCTGGAGAAGCCGAACACCGCCGCCATCTCGTCGAGCCCGACATCGAGCGTGCGCGCGCCCTCGCGCAAGGTCACGACCGCGTTCGGCAGCTTGTTGAGCGCGACCGCGCCGATCGCGGCGACTTCGTTGAGGCCGATCCAGATATAGGCGAGCACGATGATGACGAGCGCGGGCAGGTTGAGCAGCACCACGACCGGCGCGTCGAACCACTGGTCGAGCCAGGCGCGCCGGCCCATGGCGTAGCCGAGCGCCGAGCCGACGGCCATCGCCAGCACGAAGGCGGCGACGACGCGGGCGATGGTCACCGCCAGCGCGGCGGGCAGCGCGCCGCTGGCGATCTGCACGCCGATGGCGTCGATCACCGCGAGCGGGCTCGGCAACAGGCGCGGATTGGCGAAATGCGCGGCCGCCTGCCAAAGCAGGATCAACGCCAGCAGGGAGCCGAACCGCGCCGCCAACTCAGGGCGCCTTCGCCGGATCGTAGAACACGGCGGGGTCAAGCTCCTTGGCCGGGCCGACCAGCGGCGCGCCGCCGACTTCGGCGATGACCTTGAACAAGGCCGCCGAATCGGCCGCTTCGTCCGCCACCGGGCGCTTGGGCGCGCCGTCGAGATAGCGGCGGCGATAGACTTCGAATTCGGCGTCGTCCTTGGCGCCGACGCGGGCGCGGATCGGCGCCCAGGCCTGCGGATCGTCCTTCAACGCCGCGCGCGCCTTGGCGAGCATGTCGAAATAGCGCTTGAGCGCATCGGCGTGGTCCTTGGCGAAGGCGGCTTTGAACACATAGCCGGTCAGCGCCACCGGCCCCTTGGCGCCGAGCGCCTTCTCGACGTCGGCCATTTCCAGCACGCGCTTGAAGCCGCGCGCCTCCAGCCCGGCGCTGAAGTTCCAGAATTCGAGCGCGGTGTCGATCTCGCCCTGCGCGAGCTTCTCCGCGATCAGCGGCGGCGCGCCATAGACCGGGCGGGCGTCCTTGGCCAGATCGGCGCCCGAGCGCAGGGCGAGCGCGCGCAGCATCAGCCAGCTCTTGTCGATCGGCCCGCCGGCGACGCCGATCGATTTGCCCTTGAGATCGGCGAGCGAGGCGATGGGCGAATCCTTGCCCGCGATCAGCGCGCCGAGCGCGGTCGAATAGGGCGTGAACAGCAGATCGTCGCCGAGCGCGCGCTCACGCGCGACCCACAACCAGTCCGACACGATCATATCGGCCGCCCCGCCTTGCAGCGCGATCTTGCCGGCCTCGTCGGTGAAGCGAAGATGCCCAGCCGTGATGCTTA
>JAGWRL010000178.1 GCA_028876585.1 Pseudomonadota bacterium
AATTCGGCCTTGGCGAGCGTCGCGCCGTCCGCCAGCGCCGCGAGCGCTTTCGCGCGCGCCGCGGTCGGCTTGGCAGGCGGCTTTCCCGTGAGCGCGTAGCCGAGGCGCGGCGCGGCCGGCTCGGCGCGTTCGGGCGTGCGCAGCGCCATGCGCAGCACCGAACCGCGCGGGCTCAAGGTCCAGCGCGCGATCCAGTCGACGAAATCGCGCAACGGCGCGGCGACCGGCGGCACGGGCAATCTCGCCGTGACGGATTTGAGATTGCCGCCATCGCCCGACCGCGCCGCCCACACGACGCCGAACGCCGTGCGCGTGCCCAAGGGCATGGCGACGACGTCGCCGGGCGCGAGCTTGAGTTCGGGCGGCGCGCGGTAGGAATAGGCGGTGTCGACCGCCACCGGCGCCAGAATGTCGACGATGCCGGGAGGGCCGTCAGCCGCCACGCGCGTGCAGCCAGAATTTCAGCAGATGATGCGCGATCGCCATTTTGTTGGGCGCGGCTATGCCTTGCGGGTGGCGCTTCTCGAACATGGCGCGCACCTCCTCGCGCTCGAACCAGCGCGCGTCCTCCAGCTCCTCGCCGTCGACGACGATGTCGCGCGTGACGGCGCGGGCGAGGCAGCCGATCATCAGCGAGGCGGGGAACGGCCAGGGCTGCGAGGCGACATAGCGCACCTCGTCGCAGACGATGCCGCTCTCCTCGTGAATCTCGCGCCGCACCGCCTCCTCGATCGTCTCGCCGGGTTCGAGGAAACCGGCGAGCGACGAATACATGCCCTTGGGAAAGCGCGGCTGGCGGCCGAGCAGGCAGCGCTCGCCGTCGACGCACAGCATGATCACGACGGGGTCGGTGCGCGGGAAATGCTGGGTTTTGCAGGCGTCGCATTCGCGCCGCCAGCCCGCCGCCGCAACCCGCGAAGGCGCGCCGCAGGCGGCGCAGAAGCTGTGCCGCGCGTGCCAGTGCGCGATCGCTTTGGCCTGACCCAGGATCGCGACCTCATCCGGCGCGACGAGGCCCTGGAGCGCGATGGTGCGCAGATCGACCGGCTCCAGTTCGGGCCGGCCGGGCAGCGCCAGCACGCGCCGGTCGAGGAAGCCGTCGCTGTGATCGGCTTGCAGTTCGACAGCCGAATCGGGCAGCATCGCGCAGAAATAGGGTGCGCCGTCGCGGTCGCGGCCGAGCAGGATTTCGAGCTGCGCCGGCCCAAGCTGTTGGGCCAGCGACAGCGGCCAGAACGGCGCGCGCGTCTCGCGGTCGAGGATGGGCATGTCGCGCGCGATCAGGGCGAAGCGGGCGTCGGGGCGGGCGCGCAGGCCGGCGACGAAGCCGGCGTCGTCGCGCTGGGCCGAAACCCGGTCGAGCGCCGCGCCGGCGAAGGCGAAGCCGAACGGCCGGGTTGTCTCGAAAAAGGCGTCTTTCATCGTTCAACCCCCGACTGGTCAAGCCTGCTCAGGACGGATTAGCATTGGCGGGCTCTGAGTCGGCAAGAAAAAGAGAGTGACGGCTGTGCGCATAACGAGACGCAACGCGCTGCAAGGCGTCGCCGCCGTGCTGGCGGTCGGCCTGCCGCGAGCGGGCGCGCAGGAGGCGGAGACGCACGGGCTTTCGGCGTTCGGCGATCTGGCGCTGCCGCCCGATTTCAAATTCTTCGCTTATGTCAACCCGCAGGCGCCCAAGGGCGGGCGGTTGTCGTTGCAGATCACCAACACGACCGGCAACCAGAATTTCGAGACCTTCGACACGCTCAACGTGTTCTCCAAGCGCGGCAATGGCGCGGCGGGCATGACGGAGACGTTCGACACGCTGATGGCGGGCAACGGCGACGAGCCGGATTCGGTCTACGGGCTGCTGGCGCAATCCGTCCGCATCAGCGCCGACAAGCTGCAATATCGCTTCAAGCTGCGCGGCGAGGCGAAATTCGCCGACGGCTCGCGCGTCACCGCCGCCGATGTCGCGTTCTCGCTCAACACGCTGAAGCAGAAGGGCCATCCCGTCTTCGCGATCCTGCTGCGCGAGATGGAGGCCGCCAGCGCCGAAGGCGACGACGTGGCGCTGGTGACATTCGTCAAAGGGCGCGGCCGCGACGCGCATCTGATCGTCGCGGGAATGCCGATCCTGTCGGCGCAATGGTGGAAGGGCCGCGATTTCGACGCGCCGACGCTGGAGGCGCCGCTCGGCTCGGGCGCCTATAAGGTGGCGAAATTCGAGCAGGGCCGCTTCATCGAATTCGCCCGCGACGAGAATTACTGGGGCCGCGACCTGCCGGTCAATGTCGGGCAAAACAATTTCGCGACCTTGCGCTACGAATATTATCGCGAGCGGCAGGTCGCGTTCGAGGCGTTCAAATCCGGCGCGATCAACTTTCATCAGGAGTTCACCTCGCGCACCTGGGCGACCGGCTATGATTTTCCCGCGCTCAACGAAGGCCGCGTCATCAAGGAGACGCTGCACAGCGGCGCGCCGAGCCAGATGCAGGCGTGGTATTTCAACCTGCGCCGCCCCGTGTTCGCCGATCCGCGCATCCGCGAGGCGATCACTTTGTGCTTCGATTTCGAATGGACCAACAAGAATGTGATGTTCTCATCTTACAAGCGGGTGACGTCGCATTTCCAGAACACCGCGATGGAGGCGAAGGGCAAGCCGGGCGAGGCGGAGCTGAAGCTGCTGGAGCCGTGGCGCGGCAAGGTTCCCGACGAAGTGTTCGGCGAGCCTTATCTGCCGCCGGTCTCCGACGGTTCGGGCAACGACCGCGCGCTGCTGAAGCGGGCCTATGACTTGTTGCTGGCGGCCGGCTGCAAGCGCGACGGCGCGCAACTGAAGCTGCCGAGCGGCGAGCCGCTGGCGTTCGAGTTCCTCGATTCCTCGGAGCTGTTTCAGCCGCATATCTCGCCGTGGCGGCAGAACATGAAGAAGCTCGGCATCGACGCGCGCTCGCGCGTGGTCGATTCGGCGCAGTACAAGGCCCGCGTCGACGCGTTCGATTTCGACATAACGGCGCTCAACATGAGCGGCAGCGAGACGCCGGGCACCGGCCTGATCAACGAGATGGCGTCGTCGTCGGCCGATATTCCCGCCTCGCGCAATCTCGCCGGCGTCAAGAGCGCCGCGATCGACGCGCTGGTGCAGCGCGCGGTCGAGGCGGCGACGCGCGAGGAACTGACGACCGCCTGCCGCTGCATCGACCGGCTGTGGCGGGCCGGGCGCTACTGGATGCCGGCGTGGTACACCGACGCTTTCCGCGTCGCCCATTGGGACGTGTTCTCGCGGCCCGAGCGCCAGCCCAAGCTCGGCGTCGGCGCGCCGGGCACGTGGTGGTGGGACGCCGCCAAGGCGAAGAAGATCGGGCTGTGATGTGCTGAGCTATCTCGCCCGCCGCCTGCTGCTGATGATCCCGACGCTGTTCGGCGTCATCCTCGTCTCCTTCGCGATCGTGCAGTTCGTGCCGGGCGGGCCGGTCGAGCGGGCGATCGCGCAATTGCAGAACGCCGACCAGAACGGCACGCTCGGCGGCGCCAACGCCGGCGCGGTCGATGTCTCCTCGCGCTATCGCGGCGCGCAGGGGCTCGATCCGAAATTCATCAAGGAGCTGGAGAAGCAATACGGCTTCGACAAGCCGGCGTGGGAGCGGTTCGCGATTCTGGTGCGCGACTACGCCACCTTCAACCTCGGCCGCAGCTATTACCGCGCCGAGCCGGTGACGCAGTTGATCCGCGAGAAGCTCCCGGTTTCGATGTCGCTCGGGCTGTGGATGACGCTGATCTCCTATTCGATCTCGATCCCGCTCGGCATCGCCAAGGCGGTGCGCGACGGCACGCGGTTCGACATGTGGACTTCCGCGCTCGTCATCGTCGGCTATGCGATCCCCAGTTTCCTGTTCGCGATCCTGCTGCTGACCCTGTTCGGCGGCGGCTCGTTCTGGGCATGGTTTCCGCTGCGCGGCCTCACCTCGGACAATTTCGCCGACCTCGACTGGCCGCATAAGATCCTCGATTATCTCTGGCACATCACGCTGCCGGTCGCCTCATTGGTGATCGGCTCGTTCGCCACCTCGACGTTGCTGACCAAGAACTCCTTCCTCGACGAAATCCGCAAGGCCTATGTGCAGACGGCGCGGATGAAGGGACTGACTGAGCGGCAGGTGCTCTACGGCCATGTGTTCCGCAATGCGATGTTGATCGTGATCGCCGGCTTTCCCGGCGCCTTCGTCGGCGCGTTCTTCACCGGCTCACTGCTGATCGAGCGGGTGTTCACGCTCGACGGGCTCGGTTATCTCTCCTATGAATCGCTGATCAACCGCGACTATCCCGTCGTGCTCGGCACTCTTTATATATTTGCGCTGGTCGGGCTGGTGGTCAACCTGATGTCCGACATCACCTATACGCTGATCGATCCGCGCATCGATTTCGAGACGCGCGAGGTTTGAGGCGTTGCAACTGTCGCCGCTCAACCGCCGCCGTCTGGCCAATTTCAAGCGCAACCGGCGCGGCTATGTCGCGTTCTGGGTGTTTCTGGTGATGTTCGTCGCGTCGATGGGCTCGGAGTTCATCTGCAACGACCGGCCGTTGTTCGTCTCCTACAAGGGCGAGTGGCTGTTTCCGGTGTTCGTCACCTATCCGGAAGACAAGTTCGGCGGCTTCGAGGCGATCACCGATTATCGCGATCCCGTGATTGCCAACGAGATCGAGGCGCACGGCTTCATCATCTGGCCGCCGATCCGCTTCGCCAACAATACGACCAAGCTCGATCCGCCGACGCCGGTCCCCTCGCCGCCGACCTGGACGCTCAGTCAAGCCCAATGCAAGGCGGCGCTCGCCAAGCGCAAGCCGCCGGCGGACAGCGGGACTTGCCGCGATCTGGAGATGAACTGGCTCGGCACCGACGCCAACGGGCGCGACGTAGTGGCGCGGCTGTTCTACGGCTTCCGCATCTCGGTGCTGTTTGGGCTGATCCTGGCCGGCGTGTCCTCGGTGATTGGCGTGGCGGCGGGGGCGGTGCAGGGCTATTTCGGCGGCCGGGTCGATCTCATCATGCAGCGCGGCATCGAGATCTGGTCGTCGCTGCCGCAGCTTTACATCCTCATCATCCTGTCGGCGATGCTGTCCCCCAGCTTCGGCGTGCTGCTGGGCATTCTGCTGTTGTTCTCCTGGGTCAGCCTGGTGCATGTCGTGCGCGCGGAATTCTTGCGCGCGCGCAATTTCGAGTATGTCAATGCGGCGCGCGCGCTGGGCCTGGGCGATTTCAAGATCATCGTCAAACATGTGCTGCCGAACGCGATGGTGGCGACGCTGACCTTCGCGCCCTTCATCGTCAATTCCTCGATCGGCGCGCTGACTTCGCTGGATTTCCTCGGGCTCGGCATGCCGCCGGGGTCGCCCTCGCTGGGCGAATTGCTGTTCGAGGGCAAGGACAACCTCTCCGCGCCCTGGCTGGCGCTGTCGGCCTTCTTCATCGTCGCCGTGCTGCTGTCGCTGCTGGTGTTCATTGGCGAGGCGGTGCGCGACGCGTTCGATCCGCGAAAGACATTTGCTTGAGCGCGCCCCTGCTTGACGTTCGCGATCTCGCCATCGCCTTCGGCGCGCGCCGGGTGGTGGACGGCGTCTCGTTCACGCTCGAGCGCGGGCAGACGCTGGCGCTGGTTGGCGAATCCGGCTCCGGCAAGACGGTGACGGCGCAGGCGATCATGCGGCTGGTGCAGGGCGCGACCTTCCCGCAGGGGCGGATTCTGTTCGACGGGGTCGACACGCTGGTCATGAACGAGCGCGAGCTGCGCGCCATTCGCGGCGGCCGGATCACCATGGTGTTTCAGGAACCGATGACCTCGCTCAATCCGCTGCACAATATCGAACGGCAGATCGCGGAGATCATCGAACTGCACGGCGGGCGCGGCGGCGCGGTGCGCGCGCGCGTGATCGAATTGTTGAAGGAGGTCGGCATCCCCGAGCCGGAGGCGAGGCTCGGCGCCTATCCGCACCAGCTCTCCGGCGGCCAGCGCCAGCGCGTGATGATCGCGATGGCGCTCGCCAACCGGCCGGACCTGTTCATCGCCGACGAGCCGACCACCGCGCTCGACGTCACCGTGCAGGCGCAGATTCTGGAATTGCTGCGCGATCTCCAGGCCAAATACGGCATGGCGATCCTGTTCATCACGCATGACCTCAACCTAGTGCGCCGGCTCGCGCCGCGCGTCGCGGTGATGCAGCAGGGCCTGATCGTCGAGGCGGGCGAGACGGCAAAAGTGTTCGCCGCGCCGCGCCACGCCTACACCCGCATGCTGATCGAGGCGGCGCCGAAGGGCGAGCCGCCGGCCTCCGACGCCAGCGCCGCGCCGCTGGTCAGGACCGACGATCTCAAAGTCTGGTTCCCGATCCGCAAGGGCTTCCTGCGCCGCGTAGTTGGGCACGTGAAGGCGGTCGACGGCCTGTCGATCGAGGTCAAACCGGGCGGCACGCTCGGCGTCGTGGGCGAATCCGGTTCCGGCAAGACCACGCTCGGGCTGGCGATCCTGCGCCTGATCCGCTCGGAGGGGCCGATCGCGTTTCAGGGCCGGCGGATCGACGGGTTGACGCGGGCGCAGATGCGGCCGCTGCGGCGCGACATGCAGATCGTGTTTCAGGACCCGTTCGGCTCGCTGTCGCCGCGCCTGTCGGTGGCCGAGATCGTCGAGGAGGGGCTGATCGCGCAGGACGCGCGGTCGAGCCCGGCCGCGCGGCGCGAGGCGGTCAAACGGGCGCTCATCGACGTCGGCCTCGATCCCGCGACGATGGACCGCTACCCGCACGAGTTCTCCGGTGGCCAGCGCCAGCGCATCGCCATCGCCCGCGCGATGGCGCTCGATCCGAAATTCGTGGTGCTGGACGAGCCGACCTCGGCGCTCGACAAATCGGTGCGGGCGCAGATCGTCGATCTGCTCAGCCACCTGCAAAAACAGCGTGGGCTTGCCTATCTCTTCATCAGCCACGATCTCGAAGTGGTGCGTGCGCTCGCCAGCGATATTGTGGTGATGCGGGCGGGCAGGGTGGTCGAAAGCGGGCCGGCGCAACAGATATTTAACGCTCCGCGCGAAGAGTACACGCGCGCGTTGCTTGCGGCGGCGCTGGGTTAAGTCAAGGAGGCCGCATTGGCGCGTGGCATCATCATCGTGCTGGATTCCGCGGGCTGCGGCGGCGCCGCCGACGCCGTCGACTATGGCGACGAGGGCGCCGACACGCTCGGCCACATCGCGGAGGCCTGCGCGGCGGGGCGCGGCGACAAGCCGGGGCTGCGGCGCGGGCCGCTGGCGCTGCCCAACCTCGACCGGCTGGGGCTGGGTCTGGCGATGCACGCCTCGACCGGCCACAAGCCGCCGGGCTTCGCCTGCCATACGCCGACGGGGCAATGGGGCTACGGCGTCGAGACCTCGCGCGGCAAGGATACGCCGTCGGGCCATTGGGAGATCGCCGGCACGCCGGTCGAATTCGCCTGGGGCTATTTCCCGCTCAAGACGCCGACGTTTCCCCCCGACCTGACGCGCGAATTGATCGCGCGGGCGCAGCTCACCGGAATTCTCGGCGATTGCCACGCGCCCGGCGTCGAGATCATCGAGCGGTTCGGCGAGGAGCATCTGCGGACGCTGAAACCGATCTGCTACACCTCGGTCGATTCCGTGTTGCAGATCGCCGCGCATGAGGAGGCGTTCGGGCTGGAGCGGCTGTACGACGTCTGCCGCGTCGCGCGGACGTTATGTGATCCGCTCAACATCGGCCGGGTGATCGCGCGGCCGTTCCTGGGCGAGCGGCCGGGGCAATTCCAGCGCACGCCGCATCGCAAGGATTTCTCGATGCCGCCGCTGCCCGGCAATCTGCTGGCGCGCGCCGGCGCGGCGGGGCGCGAGATCGTCAGCATCGGCAAGATCGGCGATATTTTCGCCCATCGCGACACCGGGCTGGAGTTGAAGGGAAAGTCCAATTCCGAGCACGTCGATCTGACCTTGCGCGCCCTGCGCGAGACCGGCGACGGCGGCCTGATCTTCACCAATCTGGTCGATTTCGACACCGAATACGGCCATCGCCGCGACGTCGCGGGCTACGCCGCCTGTCTGGAGGCGTTCGACGCGCGCCTGCCGCAGATTCAATCAACGCTGCGCTCAGGCGATTTCTGCGTCGTCACCGCCGATCACGGCAACGATCCGACCTGGCGCGGCTATGACCACACGCGCGAACATGCGCCCATCCTCGCCTTCGGCGACGCACCGCCGGGGCCGATCGGCGAGCGGCCGACCTTCGCCGACATCGCCGAGACGGTGGCGGCCAAGATCGGGCTGCCGCGCGGGCCGCGCGGGACGAGTTGGTTGTGAGCTTCGCGCTCGACCCGCGCCTGAGCGCCGACACGCGCGAGATCGGCGACCTCGCGCTGTCGCGCGCGCTGTTGATGAACGACGCGCGCTACCCCTGGATCATCCTGGTGCCCCGCCGCGCCGGCCTCACCGAGATCACCGATCTCGACGCGGCCGGGCGCGCGGTCTGGATGGAGGAGATGGCGCGGGCCGCGCAAATCCTGCGCGCGCTCCCGGAGGTTGAGAAGATCAACCTCGGCGCGCTCGGGAACGTGGTGCGTCAGTTGCACGGGCATGTCGTGGGCAGGCGGGCCGGCGACGCCGCGTGGCCGGGGCCGGTGTGGGGCGCGGGGCCCGCGCTTGCCTACGACGCCGCCCAACTCGAAGACCGGTTGGGCTGGCTGAGGAACAGCTTTGGCCTGACCTGAGTTGGATCAGGCTTTCTTGGCGGCCTTCTTGGCGGCCTTCTTCGGCGCGGCTTTCTTCACCGCCGCCTTCTTCGGGGCCGCCTTCTTGGCCGCCGCCTTCTTCGGCGCAGCTTTGGCGACCGCCTTGGCGGGCTTGGCCTTCGCCGCGGCGCGGCCGCGCGTGGTGTTGAGCGAGACGCCGAGCGCGGTCGCCTTCTGGCGGGTCGCGCCTTCGGTGCGCTTCAGGGCCTTGGCGATCGCCGAAGCCGGCTCCTTGCGCGCCATCGACTTCAGCATCTTGACGTCTTCCGGCGCCCAGGGGCGTCGCGACGAGGCGGATTTGGGGGCTTTGGCCACGTTGTCTCCATATGAGCAACGGGCCCATTTGACGGCCCGCCTGATTCGTTGAACATAAAACTTTGGGCTTGACAAGCCTTTGTTTCACAAACAGCGTTGTTTGTGAAACAAACAAGAAACAAACCGCCCCGATTTCCTGTTTTTTAACGCCACGCCCGCTCAAACAGGGCGGGAGATCGTCCAATTACGGTCCTTGCCGGCGCGAATCGCCAGCGCCTTGCGCCGGACCAGATAGTTGACGTGCGCCAGCGTCTCGCCAAAGGCGAACGACATCTGATGCGGGTCGTCAATCGAGCGGCCAAACACCACCGGAACCAGATCGAGCGCGCTGGCCTGGCCGTCGCCGAGCGATTGCAGGATGGCCTCGCAGCGGGCCTGGTGATGGCTGATCAACTCGTCGATCCGCACGTCCAGGCCGACGAAGGGCAGGTTGTGGCCGGGCAGCGCCAGCGTCTCGCGCGGCAATTCTTGTTTGAGCTGGCCGAGCGAGCGCAGATAGGCGCCGAGCGGGTCGCCGTTGGGACAGATCGCCTCGACGCTGATGTTGGGCGAGATTTTCGCCATCGCCTGATCGGCGCACAGGATGAACCCGCCCTCGCGGCAATAGAGCATCGCCTGTTCCGCGGAATGGCCGCCGCCTGTGAGGACATCGAACGACCGGCCGCCGATCTCCAGCGTTTCCTTGGCCATCAGCCGGTTGAAGGTGCGCGGCAGCTCGCTGACCATGCGCAGATAATGCAGGCCGCGGTTGAGCACGAGTTCGGTGCGCGCGGCGTCGAGGCCGTGGTTGAGGTAGAAGCTGCGATAGGGCTCGGCGTTGAGCGCGCCGGGATCGAGCCGGATGCTGAGCGCATCCAAATATTCGGTCTGGGTGGCGTAAAGTTCGAGGCCGAGCCGGCCGGCGAGCCAACCGGCCAGGCCGATATGGTCGGGGTGGCAATGGCTCGACAGGATGCGGGTCAGCGGGCGGCGCTTCAGCACGCCGGCGAGCAGGCTGTCCCAGATTTCGCGCGTCGTCTGGTTGTCGATGCCGGTGTCGAGCAACGCGAAGCCGGCGCCGTCCTCGATCAGATAGAGATTGACGTGATCGAGCCGGAACGGCAGCGGCATGCGCAGCCACAGCACGCCCTCGGCGACTTCGAGGGTTTCGCCGGGGGCGGGCGGTTCAGGAAAACGGAAGTCGAGTTGGGCGGCCAAGGCGGGGCTCCGCGTGAGAGGGGTCCTGTCTTTATATAGGGAGGTCGGCGATTGCCCAGCGCGGCGGCGATTGACGGGGCGGCGCGGCTGGGTCAAACACCGCGCCGATCTCAAAGCTTGGGAAGACCGCTAAATGTCCGCTCCGCTCGACGTGCTTGGCCTCGGCAACAGTCTGATCGACATCATCGCCCACGCCGACGACGCCTATCTCTCCACGCAGGAGATGGCCAAAGGCGCGATGACCCTGATCGACGAGGACCGCGCCGAGGCGCTCTACGCCGCGCGCGAAAATCCTCGCATCGTCTCGGGCGGTTCGGCCGCCAACACCATCGTCGGCGTCGCCTCGTTCGGCGTCAGGGCGGCCTATATCGGCAAGGTGAAGCAGGACGAACTGGGCGAGGCGTTCGGCCGCGACCTGCGCGCCACCGGCGTCGGCTATACGACGGCGCTGGCCGCGCACGGCCCGGCGACCGGGCGCTGCTTCGTCTACGTGACGCCGGACGGCGAGCGCACGATGAACACCTTTCTCGGCGCCAGCACCTATCTCTCGCCCGACGACGTCGACGAGGCGCTCGTGCGCTCGGCCCGCTTCGTCTATCTCGAAGGCTATATGTGGGACCGGCCGGCGGCCAAGGACGCGTTCCGCAAGGCCGGGCGGATCGCCCACGCCGCCGGCGCCAACGTGTCGCTGACGCTGTCGGACGCGTTCTGCGTCGACCGCTTCCGCGGCGAGTTCATCGACCTGATGCGCACCGGCGTGGTGGACACGGTGTTCGCCAACACCGACGAGGCGTTGTCGCTGTATCAGACCACGCATCTGCACGAGGCGCTCGACGCCTTCGCCGCCGAAGGCGTCTGCGCCGTCGTCACCCGTTCGGAGAAGGGCTGCGTGATCGTGCAGGGCGAGACGCGCATCGAGGCGCCGGCGCACCCGATCGCCAAGTTGGTCGACACCACCGGCGCGGGCGATCTGTTCGCCGCCGGCTATCTCGCGGGGCTCGCGCGCGGCGCGACGCCGGCCCATTGCGCCGGGCTCGCCGCCCTGGCGGCGGCTGAGGTGATCCAGCACATCGGCGCGCGGCCGCAGGCCTCGTTGCGCGAACTCGCGACCAAGGCCGGCTTGGCGGTGTGACGGCTCATAGGGCGGCGGAGCGGCGGCGCCCCCCACCCTTTCCCTCCCCCGCGAGGGGGGAGGGGACGGCCAGCGGCGGCGCTCCGTATCAGGTCTGCGGGCTGCGCGGCGGGCGGCCGGCGATAAAGGCTTTGAACTCCGCCATTGAGGCGAAGCGGAACGCGCCCTGGTCGGTCTCGGCCTCGATCGCGCCGTCGGAGAAGATCATGTATCGGGCGCCGCCGGCACTGTAGCGGCCGACCACCTTGGGCGCGTCTTCGGGCGCGCCGATCGCCTCCTCGATGGCGCGCAGGCTCGGCAAATGGCCGCTGCGATTGACGTTCACTTCGTCCTCGGGAGCGGGCGACGGCTCGGCGGGCGGCGGCTCCGCGGACGGCGGTTCGGCTTGCGGCGGCTCCGGTTCGGGCGCGGGTTTGGGCTTGGGTTGCGGCGCGACGATGCGGTCGAGCCGGGCGATCAGCGCAGCGACGGCGACGACCACGGCGGCGGCGGCGAGAAAGACGACGCCGCTGAGCGCGTACAGCATCCCCATTTCGGTCGGGATCAGGTTGACGCTCAGCGCCAGTCCGCCCAAGCCTAGGGCCAGCAGGATCACGCCGAGGAGCAGGGTCAGAATCGCCATGGCGCTAACGTTCTCGACAATGTGTCAAAAGCATGGGGTTTTCCCTAGGTTTAGGGGCGGCGTGAGGGTTGCGGGGTGGGCGGCCGGCGTTTAGTTAAGCCCCGTCCGCCGCGCTGAGCGCGTTTTTACGCGGTCGCGCCGTTCAAGGAGTTTCTGCGATGTCTTTCACCTTGCCCGATCTGCCCTACGCGCACGATGCGCTCGGGCCCTATATGTCGAAAGAGACGCTCGAATATCATCACGACAAGCATCATCAGGCCTATGTCACCAACGGCAACAACCTGCTGAAGGGCACGGAGTTCGAAGGCAAGCCGCTCGAAGAGATCGTCAAGGGCGCGTTCGGCAAGAACCAGCCGTTGTTCAACAACGCCGGCCAGCACTACAACCACATGCATTTCTGGAAATGGATGAAGCCGAATGGCGGCGGCAAGATCCCCGGCGCGCTGGAGAAGGCGCTGATCGACGGCTTCGGCTCGGTCGACAAGGCCAAGGAAGACCTCGTCGCCGCCGGCACGGGCCAGTTCGGTTCGGGCTGGGGCTGGCTGGCGGTCGTCAACGGCAAGGTGGTCGCGACCAAGACCGCCAATGGCGAAAGCCCGCTGGTGCATGGCGGCGCGCCGATTCTCGGCGTCGACGTGTGGGAGCACTCCTATTACATCGACTACCGCAACCGCCGCCCCGATTATCTCAAGGCGTTCGTCGAACACCTCGTCAACTGGGAATACGTCGCCGACCTTTACGCCGCCGCGACGAAGTAAGCGGCCGCCGCGACGAAGTAAGCGGCCGCCGCGATCAAGTTAGCTTGAGGGAGCCCGTCGGGCTCCCTTTTTGTCGTCAGGCTCAATCCGTCAGGTTGATCGCCTTGTCCTTGCACAGATCGACGCTGGTCTGGTCGGTGTCGGCGTCGTCGGCGAACTGGGCGTGAATGTCGTAGAGGCAATCCTTCGTCTTCTTGACGTGAATGACGGTCTTGCGGCCGAAGGCGAGCGGGCCGGCCACCTTCTTCAGATCGGTCTCGCCGGTCGGCCCGAGCCGCAACTCCACCAGCCCGACCGAACGATCGTTGTGCACCGTGACGGCGACGGCGCCGGCTTCGCGATGCCGGGGTTTGGCGCGGGCGTGGCCGTGTTTTTCCGGCGCGGCTTCGGTTTTCGCCGCCGCGGCGGGAGCGGCCTGCGCCTTCGCGGCCTCCGCCGCCGCGCCGGGGGCGAGCGGGTCGGCCGGCGCGGCCTGGGCGAAGGCCGTTCCCGCCGTCAGCGCGGTCATCAGCGCCGCCGCGACGAATCCTGCGAGTCGCATCACTTAACCTCTCGTCCTGTTGGCCCGTCCCTGGCCTCGTCGGGCGCGGCTACATTAAGCCAAATCGTTGCGAGGAAAAGGCCGATCAGGCATTCGCCGCCGCCATACCCCAGGCGCGTTGCAGCATGTCGGGCACGTCGGCGATCTTCTCGGCCACCAGATAATGCGCGTCGAATTCCGGGCGGATGAACTCGGCCATCCGCATATGCGCCATCAGCGCCAGCAGCGGGCGCCAAAAGCCCGCGACATCGGCGATCAGCACCGGTTTGCGATGGCGTTCGAGCTGCACCCAGGTCAGTTGCTCGACCAGTTCCTCCAGCGTGCCCACACCCCCCGGCAGCGCCACGAACGCGTCGGCGCGGTCGAACATGATCTGCTTGCGCTGATGCATGTTGTCGACCACGACCAGCTCGCTCCAGGCGCGCGTCGCCTGTTCGCGCTCGTAGAGAAACCTGGGGATAATCCCGACCACCTCGCCGCCGGCGCGAATCGCGGCATGCGCGACGCGGCCCATCAGGCCGCGCTCGCCGCCGCCGAACACCAGGCGCGCGCCCATGCCCGCGATCGCCTCGCCGAGTTGATCGGCGGCGGCGGCGAAGGCCGGGTCGGCGCCGAGGCTCGATCCGCAATAGACGCAGACGCCGCGCTTCGTGTCCGCCGCGCTCACGTCGAAAGCAGCCCCTTCACGATGGCGCTGGCTTTGGCGAAATCCATCTGGCCGGGGTATTTGTCCTTCAACGCGGCGACGACCTTGCCCATGTCGCGCATGCCGGCCGCGCCGGTCTCAGCGATCGCCGCGCGCGCGGCTTCGGTCACGGCGGCGTCGTCCATCTGCCTGGGCAGGAATTCGTTGATGACGGCGATCTCGGCGGCTTCCTGCGCGGCCAGATCGTCGCGGTGATTCTCGCGGTAGATCGCCAGTGATTCGGCGCGCGTCTTGGCCATCTTGGTCAGCAGCGCCAGTTCGTCGGCGCGGCTGACGATCTTGCCGGCGCCGCGCGCTTCGATCTCGCGGTCCTTCAGGGCCGACATGATGAGCCGCAACGCGCCGACGCGGGTTTTTTCGCCCGCCTTCATCGCGTCTTTCATCTGCGCGGCGATGGAATCGCGCAGGGAAATCGGTTCGGCCATATCAGACTCCCGCCGTAACGGCTTGACGCCCGGCGCGGGCGGCGCTTAACCACAGCGCCATGTCAAACGCAACATCCTCCAAAGTCGGCGCCGGCTGGGCGCCGCGCCAACCGACCGCGCTCGTCGTGCTGGCCGACGGCCTCGTGATCGAAGGTTTTGGCCTCGGCGCGACCGGCGAGGCGGTCGGCGAAGTCTGCTTCAACACCGCCATGACCGGCTATGAGGAAATCCTCACCGATCCCTCCTACGCCGGTCAGATCGTCACCTTCACCTTCCCGCATATCGGCGTGGTGGGAACCAACGAGGAAGACATCGAGACGGTCAACCTGGCCGCCTCCGCCGGCGCGCGCGGCGCGATCCTGCGCGCCGACGTCGGCGACCCCTCCAATTTCCGCGCCACCAGGCGGTTTGACGCGTGGTTGAAGGCGCGCGGCATCATCGGCATCAGCGGCGTCGACACGCGCGCGCTCACCGCCCGCATCCGCCGGCTCGGCATGCCCAATGCGGTGATCGCGCATCACCCGCTAGGCGAGTTCGACCGCGCCGCGCTCACCGCCAAGGCGAAGGCGTTCCCCGGCATCGACGGCATGGACCTGGTGCCCGACGTCGGCACGACGCAGCGCTATGATTGGGACGAGACGTCGTGGAGCCTAGAGGGCGGCTACGGCCGGCGCGCGGAGGGCAAATACCGCGTCGTTGCGATCGATTACGGCGTCAAGCGCAACATCCTGCGGCTGCTGGCCGATCAGGGCTGCGAGGTGATCGTGGCGCCGGCGACGGCGAGCGCCGACGAG
>JAGWRL010000179.1 GCA_028876585.1 Pseudomonadota bacterium
GCCGAGCTTCTCTTCCGCGAAGGCGAAGGCGTCGTTCCAAAGCCGCGCCTCGAGATGGCTCTCCATCTTCGGCAGATAAAAGGCGGGCGTCGAGCCGGCCGCCTTTTGCGCCTTGGCGCAATGGAACACGTAGAGGCCGAAATCGAACAGCGAGCCGGAGCATTCCTGGCCATCAACCAGCAGATGCCGCTCGGTGAGGTGCCAGCCGCGCGGCCGCACCATCAGCGCGGCGCGCTGCGGCTTCACCGCGTAGCGCTTGCCGGTGGTCTCGTCGGTGAAGTCGATTTTGCCGGCCCACAGGTCCTTCAGATTGGCCTGACCCTCGATCATGTTGGCGAACACCGGCGAGGAGGCGTCCTCGAAATCGGCCATGAACACTTTGGCCCCGGAATTCAGCGCATTGACGATCATCTTGCGATCGACCGGGCCGGTGATCTCGACGCGGCGGTCGAGCAAATCAGCGGGGACGGGCGCGACCTTCCAGTCGCCGGCGCGCACGGCCTTGGTCTCGGCGAGGAAATCCGGCGTCGCGCCGGCGTCGAACGCCTTCTGCCGGGTCGCGCGCGCGGCGAGCAATTCCAGCCGGCGGGCGTTGAAGCGGGCGTGCAGCGCGCCGACGAAGGCGCGCGCCTCGGCGCTCAATATCTCGTCCATGCGCGGCGCGTCAGGGGCGCGGAGTTCGGTGTTCGGCGTGGACATCGGCGCTTGCTCCTCAGCGGGTTTGCGCCCTGTTAGACAAAAACAGCGCGCCTGGGGAGTGCCGGCGGACAGAAATCTGCACTTCGCCTAGCCGGCGTGGGCGAATTCCCAATAGAGCGCGCGCGCTTTGGCGTAGAGGGGGCCGAGCGGCAGGGCGCGGCCGTCTATGCCGCCCACCGGCGTCACCTTGCCGAAATTGCCGGCCATGAAAATCTCGTCGGCCTCCAGCAGGTCGGCGTAAGCGAGCGTCGTCTCGACGACCGCGACCCCGGCCCCGGTCAGCAGCTTGATGACGCGCTGGCGCGTAATGCCGTTGAGGAACGCGCCATTGGCGGCTGGCGTCTTCACCACACCGTCCTTGACCAGGAACAGGTTGGCGGTGGCGGTTTCCGCGACATTGCCGAGGCCGTCGAACATCACGCAATTGTCGAAGCCGCGCGCGCGCGCCTCCAGCAGGGCGCGGGCGTTGTTGGGATAAAGGCAGCCGGCCTTGGCCTCGATCGGCGCCATCGTCGGCAGCGGCTTGACCCGCTGCGCGCGGGTGATCGAGACGCCCTTGGCGACGTCGGGCATCGGCGTCTCGTAGATGGTCAGCAGGAAGCGGGTCGATTCCGGGTCCTGCGCCACCGCGCCGACGCCCGAGGTTTCCGCCCAGTACATCGGCCGGATGTAGAGCGCCGCGCCCGGCTTGAACCGCTTCAGGCCCTCGCGCGTCAGTTCGATCATTTCCTGCGCGCTCTTCAGCGGCTTCAGCCACATCGCCTTGGCCGAGCGGTTGACCCGCTCGCAATGCACGTCGAGATCGGGCGTGACGCCCTCGAACGCGCGGGCGCCGTCGAACACGCTGGAGCCGAGCCAGAAGGCGTGGCTGCGCGGCCCCAGGATCGGCCGGTTGCCGGAAAACCACTCGCCGTCGAGAAAAGTGTGGGTCTCGGACCATTCGGCCATCAGCTAATCCTCTATCCCTGCGTTACGGCGCGCGGCGTTTTTAGCCCATTCAGTCGGCGCGCGCATGCACGACCACGCGCGCGTCGGCGTAGACGCGCCGCCATCCCGGCATCGCGTCCATCGCCGCCGCCGCGCCCTGGGCCGGCGAAAACATCGTCCAGCCAATGTGTTCGCGCGCCAGCGTGGGCCCAAGCGCGTCGGCCTCGCCGCGGGCGATTTTGGCGTAATCGGCCAGAAACGCGTCGCCGAACAGATCGGCGCGGCCGTCGACATAGGGTTTGACGCCCTCGAAGATGAGATAGCCGCCGAAGGCGTAACCGTTGAGCACGGGTTTCGCCTTGTCGCCCGCCGGCAGCGCGGCGAGCGCGGCGTGGGTCGAATCGTATTGCGGCGTCGCGGCGACGGGCAGGAACAGCCGGACGGCGCCAAGCGCCAGCGCCGCCGCGATCAGGCCGGCGAGGCGCCGGTCGAGCGGCGCCGCGACGCCGGGCGCGCCCAGCGCCTGGCCGAGCGGGCGCGCCAGCAGCATCGGCGCGACCA
>JAGWRL010000180.1 GCA_028876585.1 Pseudomonadota bacterium
CGTCTCGGCGTAGCGGCGGGCGGTGTGGACGAACGGGGCGTCCCAGCTCCAGCCGTCGGTTCCCGTCAGCCGCACGCCGCGCTCCAGCAGGTAGAGCGTCGCCTCGGCGCCCATGCCGCAGCCCGACGGGACGTAGGCCGGCGTGCCGTATTTGGCCGCCGCGCTGGTGTTGACGACGACGATGTCGAGCGGGCGCAACTCATGGCCGATGCGCTTCAGCTCCGCTTCGACGTCTCCCGCCGTGGCGACATAACCGTCGGCGAAATGGCGGAAGTCGAGTTTCACGCCGGGCTGGAAACACCATTCGAGCGGCACTTCGTCGATGGTCCAGGAGCGCTCGCCCTCGTTCATCGTCGGGTGATAATGCCAGGGCGCGTCGAGATGGGTGCCGTTGTGGGTGGAGAGTTTCACCGTCTCCACCGCCCAGCCCTGGCCGTCGGGCAGGTCTTCCTTCTTCAGGCCGGGGAAGGCGGCCAGCAGGGTCGGCAGGCCCTGCGCGTGATTGACATATTCGATCGCCGGGCCGGGGCCGAGATCGGCCGGCACGTCGTTTTCGAGCGCAACCGAGAGGTCGATGATCTTGCGGGACATGGGCGGACTCCTGATGGGGACAAGGGCCTCCCGCGCGGGAGGCGGGCGGCGCTCAATCCGTCTGCGCGACAACGCGGTTGCGCAACACCCCGATGCGGTCGACGTGCAGTTCGATCACGTCGCCGTGCTCAAGGAAACGGCCGATCTCCAGCCCGCAGCAATTGCCGACCGTGCCGGAGCCGAAAACCTCGCCGGCGTGGATCGTCTCGTCCTGCGAGGCGTAGGCCAGAATCTGCGGGAACGTGAACAGCATGTTCGCCGTCACGCCTTTGGCGCGGGTTTCGCCGTTGACGCGCACCTCGACGTTGAGCGTCTGCGGGTCGCCGAGTTCGTCCGCCGTGACGATCCACGGCCCCAGCACATTGGCGCCGTCAAAGCTCTTGCCCTTGGCGGGGCCGAGCCGGCCGGCCATCTCGGCGCGCTGGCGGTCGCGGGCGGAGAAATCGTTGAAGATCGTGTAGCCGAAAATGTGCTCGCCCGCTTCGGCGGCGGGGATGTTGGCGCGCGTGCGGCGGGTGACGGCGGCGATCTCCAGTTCGTAATCCATCTCGCAGCTGTAGCGCGGCCAGCGCACGGTCGCCTCCGGCCCGGCGACGATCAGCCGGTTGGTGATGTAGTAGATCGGCATCTGCCGATAGACCTCGGCCAGCGGATCGGTTGGCGCCGCCATCGCCGCGGCGAACGCCGCCTCGCCGCCTTTGGCGCGGGCTTCGAGCGCGCGCGCGCCGCGGCCGGACTGGCGGATGTGGGTCTCGAACGACATCGCGTCGCGCATCTGGCGCGGGCGCGGCAGCGGGCTGAGCAGTTTCACCGATTCGAGCGCCGCCCACGGCCCCGCCCCCTCCGCCAGCTCCTGCGCGAGTTCGAGCCCCATGTCGTCGGCATCGATCAAGCTGAGCATCGAGGCGAACGGCGTCGGGTCCCAGCCGACCCGCTCGGCGGCGGCGGCGAGATCGAGCAGGCGGCCCTTTTGCGTATCGACGACGCCGACACGGGCCGTCTCGCCGAATTCGTAGGTCGCGAGTTTCATGCGCCGGGCTCCCTTGCGTTTCGCTAAAATGTATACGATCCTAAATTTTGTCGATAATCAAGCGGGCCGATCGCGGCCTCGGGAGGAACCCATGCACCACGCTCTGCGCCGCGTCCTGCTCGCCGCCGCGCTCGTCTCCCCCTGGTGCGGCGCGGCCGCCGCGACCAAGATCAAGATTGCCTGCACCGCGACCTCGGATTGCGCCTCGGCGATGATTGCGACCTACGACGGCGTGTTCGCCAAACACGGCCTCGACGCCGAGATGACGCTGATCGGCATCAACACCAACATCCCGCCCGCCATCGCCTCGGACTCGATCCAGATCGGCGGCCCGACCTCGACCGTGTTCCTGCAAGCCGTCGACGGCGGGCTGGATCTGGTGGCGATCTCCGGCGCCTCGGTGATGGACCCCGCCACCGCGGGCCTGATCGCCGCCGTGCAGAAGCCCGGCCTGACGATGAGCAAGCCCGCCGATTTCGTCGGCCGCAAAGTCGGCGTGCCCGGCATCGGCGCGTTTCTCGATGTTCTGTTCCGCAAATGGTTGACGGAAGGCGGCGTCGACCCGGCCAAGGTCAACTATGTCGAAGTGACGTTCCCGACCCAGAACGACGCGCTGAAATCCGGCGCGGTCGATGCGGTGCTGACCGCCGAGCCGTTCACCTCGCGCATCGTCGCCGCCAACAACGGCAGCGTCGCCGCCCATTACGCCGCCGAGTTGCATCGCACCGACCCGATCATCGAATACGTGGCGACGCGCGCCTGGGCGGAGAAGAATCCCGAGGCCGTCAAAGCCTTCCGCGAGGCGATCGCGGAGACCGCCAAAATCGTCAACGCCGACCACGCCAAGGCGGCCGAGGCGCAGGCGCGCTTCACCAAGATGAATGTCGACCTGCTCAAGAAGAACCCGCCGAGCGTCGCCAAGCCCGAGTTGAAGGCGGACGATTTCTCCTGGTGGATCGACGTGATGAAACAACAGGGCATGTTGCAGGGCCAGATCGACAAGGCGAAACTGGTCCTGCCGTGACCGACGCGGCGACGCTGAGCGCGCGTGCGGCCCAAGCGATCGAAGCCGACATTCTCGCCGGCCGGCTCGCGCCCGACGCGCGGCTGGGCATCGCCGAGACGGCGGCGCGCTACGGCGTCGGCGCGACGCCGCTGCGCGAGGCTCTGTCGCGGCTGGCCGCGCGCGGCCTCGTGCACGCGCGCGGCAATCGCGGCTTTCGCGTCACGCCGATCTCGCGCGCCGATCTCGCCGACATCGTGCTCATTCGCGGCGTGATCGAACGCGAGGCGCTGCGGCTGGCGATGGCGCGCGGCGACGCGGAATGGGAGGCGGCGATTCTGGCGGCGTTGCATCGCCTGCGCCGCCATGTCGGCGACGACCCGCGCGGCTTCCGCGAGGGCGACGCCGCATTCGACGCGCTGCACAAGGCGTTCCACGCCGCTTTGATCGCCGCCTGCGGCTCGCCGCGCCTGCTGGCCGCGCAGGCGCAACTCTACGACGAAGCCTATCGCTACCGGCGCCTGATGATGGCGAATTTTCCCTCGCCGGACGCTTTCCTGACCGGCCACGAGCGGCTGGCGCGCCTCGTGATCGCCCGTCAGGACGCCGCCTGCGCGGCGCTCGGCGAACACATCGCCTCGACCCTGACGCTGGTCTATCCCGCGCGCGAGCGCGTCAGTTGAGCGCGCCGCCGCTGCTGCAATTCCGCGCCGTGAGCCTGGCCTACGGCGAGCAGCTCGTGCTCGGCGACTTGAGCTTCGAGATCGCGCGCGGCGAAATCCTCTGTCTGGTGGGTCCCAGCGGTTGCGGCAAGACCACCGCGTTGCGGATCGCCGCCGGCCTCGTCGCGCCGACGTCAGGCGAAGCCAGCTTCGCCGGCGCCGCCATCAAAGGCCCGCGCCGCGACGTCGCGGTGGTGTTTCAGGATTACGCCAAGGCGCTGCTGCCGTGGCGCACGGCGCAAGGCAATGTCGCGCTGGCGCTGGAGGCGATGCGGACGCCGCGCGCCGAGCGCGGCGACCGCATCGCCGCGCTGCTGAAGCGCGTCGGCCTGACCGGGCAGGAGCAGAAATATCCGGCGCAGATGTCGGGCGGCATGCAGCAGCGGTTGCAGATCGCGCGCTGCCTGGCGCAGGAGCCGGCGGCGCTGATGATGGACGAGCCGTTCGGCGCGCTCGACGCGATGACGCGCCAGGATTTGCAGGATCAGATGCTGGAGATCGCCAGCGCGACCGGCGCGACGATCCTGTTCGTCACCCACGATCTCGAAGAGGCGATCTATCTCGGCGACCGCGTGATCGGGCTCAAATCCCATCCCGGCCGGATCGGCATCGAACTGAAGGTTGATCTGCCGCGCCCGCGCGATCAGGTGACGACGCGGGAAAGCCCGGCGTTTCTGGCGCTGCGGCGGCAATTGTACGATTTCATCCACGGCGCCGAGCGGGGGGCGCGATGAAGGGCGTGTGGCTGCCGCTGGCGCTGGTCGGGCTCGCCGAGATCGGCGCGCGCGCGCATGGGCCGAGCGATTCGATCGCCCCGCCGAGCGAGGTCGCGCGCGCCTTCGTCGAGGCAATGGCCGACGGCTCGCTCGCCGCCGCCACGCGCGACACACTGATCGCGGCTTTCGCGGGCCTGAGCCTCGGCGGCGCGCTCGGCCTCGCGCTAGGTTTCGCGCTCGGCCTGTCGCGCGCGTTCGACCGGCTGCTGTGGCTGCCGGTCGAGGTGCTGCGGCCGATCCCCTCGGTGGCGGTGATCCCGGTCGCGCTGGTGGCGCTGGGGTTCGGCTACCGGCTGGAGATCGCCATCGTCGCGTTCGCCTGCGTCTGGCCGATGCTGATCCTGACGCGGGCGGCGGTGGCCGAAGTCGAGCCGCGCTTGATTGAAGTCGCGCGGGCGCTGCGGCTTTCGCCCTTGGCCACCATCGTCAAGATCGTCGCGCCGGCGGCGGCGCCGCGCATCTTCGTCGCCTTCCGGCTGGCGGCGGGCGTCGCGCTGATCGTCGCGGTGACGGTGGAGATCGCCGTCAACCCGCAGGGGCTCGGCGCCGCGCTGATGACGGCGGGTCAGGCGCTGCGGCCCGATCTGACGATGGCGTTCCTGGTCTGGGTCGGCGCGGTCGGCTTCGCGCTCAATCAGGCGCTGCTGTTCGCGCAGGCGCGGTTGTTCAACGAGATGTCGCGATGAAGGCGCTCGGCTGGCGGCTCGCGAGCCTGGCCGTGCTCGCCGCCATCGTCGCGCTGTGGGCGGAAATCGCCGCGCTGAAACTTGTTCCGCCGCTGTTCCTGCCGACGCCGGCGCGCGCCTGGGGGGCGCTGCTGGCGGGCTTCGCGCGCGGCGATCTTACGGTGAAGCTGGTGGGCACGCTGACCCACATGACGCTCGGCTGGCTCGCCGCTTCGTTGGTCGGCGTCGCGCTCGGCGGGCTGATCGGCTCCTCGGCGCGGGCGCGCGCCTATATCGGCCCGACGCTGGAGTTCCTGCGCCCGCTGCCCGCTTCCGCCATCATTCCGGTGGCGATCGCGATGTTCGGGTTGACGCCGCAGATGGCGATCGGCGTGATCGCGTTCGGCTCGATCTGGCCGATGCTGCTGTCGACGGTGCACGGCTTCGCCCATGTCGAGCCGCGGTTGATCGAGGTGGCGCGGGCGTTGAAGATGTCGCCGCTGGCGGTGGCGTTGAAGATCGCCCTGCCCTCGGCGCTGCCCGATATTCTTGGCGGGCTGCGGCTCGGGCTGACCGTGGCGCTGATCCTCTCCGTCGTGTGCGAGATGATCGCCGGGCTCGACGGGCTGGGAAGCTGGGAGCTGCTGGCCGCCCGCGCCTATCGCAGCGCCGATATTTTCGCCGGCGTGATGCTGCTCGGCGCGATCGGCCTTGCCGCCAATTCCGCGCTGTCGCTGGTTGAAGCGCGCGCCTTGAGGGGGCGCGCGCGTTAGGGAGTCCTATCAGCGGTTATGAAGACCAACCGTCGTCATGGCCGGGCTTGTCCCGGCCATCCACGCCGTCGAGTGTTGGCGTTGGTTGAATGAGCGGCGGAGACGTAGGAGATAAGCTTCACACTTCGCAAAAGTGGCGCGACGTGGATGCCCGGGACAAGCCCGGGCATGACGAGCGACTTGACCTTTGGTGTCAGAACTCGGCCCAGTCCGAGCCGCCTGAGGCCGCCGCCTTGGGCGCCCGCGCCACTTCGCGCGGCGCCGTCTTCACCGGCGCCCGCGCCGGGGCGGGTTTGGCGAACACGTGCGGCGCGACCGATTTGAGATCGCGGCGCAGCCGATCCTCGCCCGGCTCGCCGACGCGGAACTGTTCGATCAGCCGCTGCAATTCGCCCATCTCCTTCGACAGCGAATGGCTGGCGGCGGTCGATTCTTCAACCATGGTGGCGTTCTGCTGCGTCGATTGATCCATCTGGCTGATGGCGACGTTGATCTGTTGCAGCCCCGTCGCCTGCTGTTGCGCACCGCTGGCGATGTCGGCGACGACGCGGTTGATCTCCGACACCTGCGTGATGATGCTTTCCAGCGCCTTGCCGGTGTCGGCGACCAGCTTGACGCCGGCCTCGACTTGCGCGCCGGAATTGGACACCAGCGCCTTGATCTCCTTGGCCGCTTCGGCCGAGCGCTGCGCCAGCGCGCGCACTTCCTGCGCCACCACCGCGAAGCCGCGCCCCGAATCGCCCGCCCGCGCCGCCTCGACGCCGGCGTTGAGCGCCAGCAGGTTGGTCTGGAACGCGATCTCGTCGATCACGCCGATGATCTGGCCGATCTTGTTGGAGCTTTCGGCGATGCCGTCCATCGCCTCGACCGCCTTGCGCGCCACCACCGCGCCCTTCTTGGCGTCGGAATCGGCGGTCGCCACGACATCGGCCGCGTGTTGCGCGCCGGCCGCCGATTGTTTGACCGTGGTGGTGATCTGCTCCAGCGCCGCCGCGGTCTCTTCCAGGCTCGCCGCCTGCTGCTCGGTGCGCTGCGACAAATTGTCCGAGGCGGTGGAGATTTCGCGCGTGCTCGAATTGATCGTCCCGGTGGTGGCGACGACGGCGGCGAGCGCGGCCTTCAGCTTGGCGGCGGCGGCGTTGAAGTCGTTGCGCACCTCGACATATTCGCCGGAGAAGCCCTGTTCGAGCCGCTGCGCGAGATCGCCGTCGGCGAGGCGTTTCAGGCCGTCGCGCAGCGCGCCCATCGCGGCCGCCTGCGTCTCGACCAACCGGGCGCGCTCGGTGGTGGCGCGTTCGCGCTCTGACTCCGCCAGGGCGCGCGCCTCGGTCGCCCGCGCCTCGGCGTCGCGACGCTCGATGGCGTTGGTCTTGAACACCTCGACCGCCTTCGCCATCGCGCCGATCTCGTCGCCGCGCGCGCCGCCGTCGATCCGCGCCGTCAGATCGCCGCCGGCGAGCCGCCGCATCTGCCCCGCCAGCGCGGTGAGCGGGCGCTCGATCTTGGCGGAAGTCATCCAGAACGCGAAGGCGAGCGCGAACACCGTGCAGAGCGCGCCGATGGTTCCAATCATCGTGACCGCCCGGCCCGCCTGCGCGCTCAGCTCCTTCGCCGCCGCGGCGTTTTCATTGGAAATGGAGAGGTTGAAGCCCTTCACATCGTCGACAAGCTTGTAGCCGGCGACATCAAGCTCGCTGATCGGCTTCACCACGGCGGCGATCTGATCGAGTTCTTCCGGCTTCAACGCGTGACCGCGCTCTAGCCCAGGTAGATCGAGCGCGGCTTTAAAGACGGGCTTGGCGCTTTCGACGTAATCGTCGAACGCCTGTCTGAGCTTGCCGATTTCCGCGCTCTTGTCGGGCAACGCGGCGGCAGCGGAATTGAAGTAGCCGTTGGCGACTTCCTGCGCGCTATTGAACTTGTCGGCGGCGGCTGTGGCGATGGGCGAGCCGCTATCGCTCATCAGCGCGACATGAATCGCGTTGTTCGCGATGACGACGATTTGCGCCGCCCGCGACAGGTCCAGCGCCCCGACGTCGCGCTGTTCGATGATCGCCCTGGACGCCTGGCTGACGGCCATCAGCCGGGTCGCGCCCAGCACCACCATCGCGACCATGGCGCAGGCCATGAGCGCCAGCGGGATCATGGACTTCGTGCGCAGGCTAAGGTCGTCGATGCTCATTAGGAACGTTCCTTGGCGACTCCGGCGGCGCAGGGGGACCAGCGCTTGCGGACCTGGGGGCGTTGTGGGGTCTGCCCACGCGCGGAAAGCGCGAACCGCTCCCCGCGCCCTCTACCTAGAGTTGTAAAGTTAAACCGGGGTAAACCCCCGCGCCGCTCACATCCGCGCGGCGGCGATCAGCATCCGGTCGACGAATTGCTGCAAAAGCTCGCGCTCGGCGGCCGTGAAGCCGTGCAGAAGCTGGCGTTGCCGCTCCCGCGCCGCCTCGGCCAGTTCGTCGTGCAGCGCCAGCCCGCGCGTGGTGAGGGCGAACACGCCGCGGCGCCGGCTCGGCTCGGCGCTGGCCTCCACCAGCCCGGCCGCGCGCAGATTGCGCAAAGCGCGGCTGACGGCGGCCTTGTCGAGCCCGGTCGATTCGGCGATCCGCACCGGCACGATCCACGGCTCGGCGGCGAGCAGCGCCATCAGCCGCCAATCGGTGACGCCGACGCCGAAGCGCGGGCGATAGGCCGCCGAGGCGCTGGCGCTGATCTTGTGCGCCAGCAGGGTCAGCGCCGCCGGCACGAAGGCGCGCAGGTCGAGCGCGCGCGCCGAGCGGCGGTCGCGCGGCAGGCTTGCCAGATGCGGCGATTTCGGTCGGGGCTTTGGCAAGCGCGCATGGTCTCCGGTCTGCGACGCCGTCGGCTTTGCCGCATCGCGCCGGCAAAGTCGCGTCCCGGCGGCGGGCGGCGTCAAAAAAGAGCCAAAATTTGTTGACAAGTCAACTTTGGCGCCGGCAATATCCGGCGCCGCCGCTAAAGGAGCAAGCCCGTGACGCCCGAACGCGCCTATCCGCTGAACGCCTGGTACCCCGCCGCCTGGGCGCACGAAATCGGACGCGAGCTGTTCGCCCGCAAGATCTGCGACCAGAACATCGTGCTCTACCGCCGCCAGGACGGCCTGCCGGTCGCGCTGGAGGATGCCTGCTGGCACCGGCTGCTGCCGCTGTCGCTTGGCCGGCTGCGCGGCGACGAGGTGATGTGCGGCTATCACGGCCTGGTGTTCAATTCCGCCGGCCGCTGCACCTTCATGCCGGCGCAGAAGACGATCAACCCCTCCGCCTGCGTGCGCGCTTTTCCCGTGGTCGAACGCCACCGGCTGATTTGGATCTGGCCGGGCGACCCGGCGCTCGCCGACCCCGCCAAGCTGCCCGATTTTCACTGGAACGATGGGACCGAATGGGTTGGAGACGGCGGGACTTTCGTCAGCCTGCAATGCGACTGGCGCCTCGTCGTCGACAATCTGATGGACCTCACCCACGAGACCTATGTGCACGCCGGCTCGATCGGCGACGAGGCGATCCTGGAGGCGCCGTTCGAGGCGACGCACGACGACCGCACCGCGACGCTGACGCGCTGGATGATCGGCATCGAGCCGCCGCCATTCTGGGCCAAGCAGCTCGGCAAACCCGGCCTCGTCGATCGCTGGCAGATCGTGCGCTTCGAGGCGCCGGCGGTGGTGGTGGGCGACGTCGGCGTCGCGCCGACGCAGACGGGCGCGCGGCAGGGCGACCGAGCCCAAGGCGTCAACGGCGCCTTCCTCGCAGCGCTCGCGCCGGAGACGGCGACCTCCTGCCATTATTTCTGGAATTTCGCCCGCACCTTCCACCGCGACGATTCCGCGCTCACCGCCACGCTGCAAAAGGCGCATGTCAACGACGGCGCCGGCGTCTACGATCAGGATCACCGCGTGCTGGAGGCGCAGCAGCGCGCCATTCTGGAAAACCCGCGCCAGCCGTTCTACAATCTCAACATCGACGCCGGCGCGCTATGGGCGCGGCGCCTGATTGACGATCTCGTGGCCCGCGAGCGGCCGCGCACGGCGGCGGAGTGAGGCGATGGCGGCGGCTTTCGAGGGACGCCCGGCGCAAATCGTCGCCCTGCGCGATCTGACGCCCGACATCCGCGAGATCGAGATCGCGCCCGAAGCGGAGTTCGCCCCCGCGGCCTCCGGCGCGCATCTGAAGCTGCGGGTCGAGATCGATGGGCGGCCGGACACGCGCAGCTATTCGATTGTTGAGACGACGCCGCGCGGCTACCGCATCGCCGTCAAGCGATTGCCGCAGAGCCGCGGCGGCTCGGCCTATATGCACAGGCTCGAAATCGGCGCGCGGTTGGAGATTTCCGGCCCGCACAACCATTTCGCGCTGCGCCTCGGCGCGCCGCAATATTTGCTCGTCGCCGGCGGCATCGGAATCACGCCGATCTACGCGCATGCGCTCGCGCTGGCGCAGTGCGGCGTCCATGTCCGCCTCGCCTATGGCGTGCGAGCGCGCGCCGATCTCGCCTTGGTTGATCCGCTGGCGCAAGCGCTCGGCGAAAGGCTGGAAACCTTCGTCGGCGCCGAGGGGCGGCGCATCGATCTGGCGGCCGAATTCGCCCGCCTCGCGCCCGAGGGCGAGGCCTATGTCTGCGGCCCGGTTCCGATGCTGGAGGCGGCCAAGCGCGCCTGGCGCGCGGCAGGCCGGCCCATTGAGTTGCTGCGGTTCGAGACTTTCGGCGCCAGCGGCGCCTGGCCGACGACCAGCTTTCGCGTCGCCATCCCTAGGCTCGGGCGCGAGATTTTCGTCCCCGCCGGCAAATCCCTGTTGCAGGCGCTGGAGGACGCGGGCGTGGCGATGATCTTTGATTGTCGCAAGGGCGAGTGCGGCCTGTGCGCGCTGCCGGTGCTCGCGGTGGATGGCGTGATCGACCATCGCGACGTGTTCTTCAGCGACGAGGAGCGGGCCGCCAACGACCGCATCTGCACCTGCGTCTCGCGCGTCTACGGCGTGTCAATCACGCTCGACACAGCCGACAGATAAGCTTCAACCGCGCACCGCGTAATAGCGGCCGCGCAGCGCGAGGCGGTCGCTGGTTTTCAGCGGCGCCGGCGGCGCGTGCGCGATCACGCGCAAGCCGACCACACGCTCGCGCCGCCACGCCGGCGCGGCGGTCAACACTTCGCCGGTCAGATCGACATGCACGCCGACCCGCGACGGCAGGCCGCAATTGCGCGCCAGCAACAGCCGCAGCCCCGAGGCGGAGAAATCCTGGATGATCGCCTCGCAGACGAAGGCGCCGGCGCCGTCGAGGATTTTCGCCGATTGCAGCCGCGTGCGCCGCCGCGCCGCCGCGCGCAATTCGACGCGATAGGCGGCCTGACCCTCGCGCGCCAACCGATCCCACTGCGCCGCGTCGGCGCCGACGGCGACCGCCTCCAGCGTCGGCGGGGCCGGCTTCACGACAGTTTCGCCGCGGCGACGGCGCTGCGCAGCCGCTCGGCGATCTCGCGCCCGCCTTCCCCGCCATGCTCGTCGTCAAGAAACACCTCGACGATCTCGACCGCCGCGCGCTGGCCGCCGAGGATCAGGCGAAAGAACGCGGTCACCTGATCGTGGCGAAACTCCATGTCGAGGCTGACGCTCGGCGGCGAGCCCCAACCCAGCGCGCAATCGGCCGACAGCGCATAACGCAGCGCGCCTTTCTTGAAGAACAATTCGCTCGACGAATTGACCAGATCGGAGATGTTGGCCGCCTGCTCGCCGCGCACCAGCATGATGAATTCGGTGGGATCGGACAGGCGCAGCTCCGTCGCCACGCCGACGATGGCGTCGGCCAGCACGCGCTCGTGTTCGGCCAGGTGGATGTCGAGAAGGTCGATCGTCAATTAAGCCTCCGTCTATGGAGCGGCCAGGCGGCGCGTTTGGATTGGATGAGGTGCACGAGTTCGGCGACCGCGCGATAAAACTCGGGTGGTATCACCGCGTCGATCGACACCGCCTCGTAGAGCGAGCGGGCGAGCGGCTTGTCCTCGATCACGGGAATGTCGTTCTCGAACGCGATTTCCCTGATCTTCAGCGCGATCAGGTCCGTGCCTTTCGCGAGCACCGTCGGCGCGCCGCCCTCGGAGCGCACGTAGCGCATCGCCACCGCGTAATGGGTCGGGTTGACGACGACCATGGTCGCCTTCGGCACGTTCTTCATCATGTTGCGGCGCGAGCGGTCCATGCGCAGCGAGCGCATGCGCGCCTTCAGCATGCGGTCGCCTTCGGCCTGTTTGACTTCTTCCTTCACCTCGTGGCGGCTCATGCGTTGATCGCGCCGCCAGTGGATGCGCGTCCAGGTGAAGTCGGCGCCGGCGATCACCAACAACGCCAGCGCGATCGCCGCCGTCGCGCCGACGCAGAGCGACAGCAGGCGCTGCGGCAGCGCCGAGACGTCGACGAACATCGCCTCGACCCAGGCGACGCGCTGCGAAGCGACAATCAAGGCGACCACCGCGCCGACCGCGCCGAGCTTGAGCGCGCTCTTGCCGAATTCGGTCCAGCCGCGCGGCCCAAACAGGCGCGACAGGCCGCCGAGCGGCGACAGATTGCCGAACTTCGGCGCGATGCGTTGCGCGACGATGCGCGGCGGGTTCTGGACGACCGAACCGCCGACGCCGAACCCCATCAGCAGCAGCACCGCCGGCCCGACGAAGCGCGCCACCGTCGCGCCGACCAGGCCCAGCAGTTGCGTCGCGTCGCCGCCCGTCTCAAAACGCCAACCCGAGGGATCGTCGAGGAAATGCGAGATCGCCGCGACCAGCTCCGGCGTCGCGCCGGGCAGAACATAGATCTCGATCAGCAGATAGGCGAGGAGCGAGGTGAGGAACGCGATCTCGCGCGAGACCGGCGTGTTGCCGCGCTCGATCGCGTCGGCGATCCGCTTCTCTGTCGGTTCTTCCGTCTTGTCGTCGTCGCTCTCGTCGGCCATTGCGCGTCAGCCTCTCTCAGGCGGCGGCCATGCCGTCGTGGACGTCGTTCGAGGGCAGCTCCAAGTCGCCCTTCTGCGCCAGCGACAGCACGATCTTGACCACCTCGCGGCGCGCCTTGGCGATGTCGGCCGGCTTCGCGTTGGTTGGCGAGCCAAGTTCGCCCTCGACCAATCGCCGCGAACGCGCCGCCATCGCCGATAGCGCCGCTTCGCGGAATTCGGCTTCGGTGTTGCGCAACGCCAGCACGACGAGATCGGTTGACAGCTTGTCGAACAGCAGCGCGCGGGCGCGCTGCGACAGGCGCGGCAGGTCGAGGAACGAGAACAGCATCGAGCGCACCGCCTTGGCGTCCTGCGGCCGCGCCGCCTCGATCGATTTCATCACGTCGTCGGCGTCGGCGGGCTCCAGGCCGTTGATGATGTCGGCGATGCGGCTGCGCGCCTCGTCGGCCGAGCCGCTGTTGGCGCCGCCGAGCAGCACATGGCGCAATGAGCGTTCGAGCACGAGGAGCGCGGGCGGGTTGATTGGCGGCGGCGCGATCAGCTTGCACAAGGCGTCGTTGCGCAATTCGCGCGGCAGCGCCGCCACCAGCTTGGCGGTGAACTGGGGATCGAGCCGGGACAGGATATAGGTGACGATCAACGGATGCTCTTCGCCGAGGAAGCCGGTGAGGAACTTCTCCGGCAAATTCGCCACGCCTTTCCAGATGTCGATCGGCCCGTCTTCATTGGCCGATTGCAGGTAGCTGGTGATGAGATCGGGCGTCACGGCGGCGCCGAGCATTTCGCGCGTATGCGCCTCGTCGCCATGCAATCCCGAGCCGTCGGCGAAATCCTGCGCGAAGCGTTCAACCAGCGCGTCGATCGTGGCGTGCGGCATCGTGCCGAGCCGGGCGGCGGCGATGGTCACCTCACGCAATTCGTCGGGCGAGAAATGGCGCAGCAGCGATTGGGCGGCGCTGGTGTCCATCGCCAGCAGCACCGCCGCCGCCTTCTGCGCTCCCGCCATCGTCTCGGCGTAATACGGCGGCGCGCTGGCTGTCTGCATCGCCATCACGTCTTGGGCGCTCCCACGATCTCGGTCAGCGACACGCCGTAGCGCGCGTTGTCCTCATCGACGACGACGACCTCGCCGCGCGCCACGACGCGGCCGTTGACCAGCACGCTGACCGGCGCGCCGACCTTCTGATCGAGCGTGATGACGGCGCCGCGTTGCAGCTTCATCAGCTTGTTGACGGGCATCGCGGTTTCCCCCAGCACCACCTGCACGGTGACGGGGATGGAGAGGATCGCGTCGAGGCTGGGCGCGAGCCCCGCGCCGACGTCGCCGTCCTCCGTATCTGCGTTCGTGTCCATGGTTTTTAAAATTCTCCGCGCGAGCAGGGAGGTGAAAGGGTCAGGCCGAGGGCGTGTTGGCGGGATAGGCGCTCTGCGGAGCGCGGGCGATGATGTCCTCGACCTCCAGCGCATAGCGGCCGCCGCGATCGCCGAGGCTACATATGAACACGCCGCGCTCGCCGCATTCGATCCGCACCCGCCCATGCCCCTCGTCGCTGAGCGGCAGGATATGGCCGACTTGCAGGCTCGACACGTCGGCGAGGCTCATCTGGAACTCGTCGAGAATCGCGGTCAGCGTCAGGTTCGCCTCGGTGACGCGCTGCTCCATCCGGCTCGACCAGACGGGATCGAGCTTGGTTGCTCCCGGCGCCGGCCCGCGCGCGAAGGCGGCCAGCAGCGGCGTCAGGAACGGGTGCGGCAGCAGCAAGGTGACGCCGAACGCCCCCGTCGGCGCCTTGATGGTGAGCGGCGCCAGCAGCGCGAAACTGTCCTTGGCGCCGAGCAGGCCATCATCCTCGATGATCTCGGTTGATTGCACTGCGAGTTCGAAATCGGCCACCGGCGCGAATGCGTCGCGGAACGCCTCGGCGAGCGCGGCGGCGACCTCGCCGATCATGCGCAATTCGAGCGCCGTCGGCGCCTTGGGCGGCGCGGGCGCGGGGGCGTCGTTGGCGGCGTCGAAGCCGAACATCGCGCCGATCAACAGATCAACCAGACCGCCTTCGCACAGCATCGCCATGCGCGCGTCGAGCGTCGGGCTGTAGAGCGTCACCGCGGGCTGCGCGATGTGTTCGGTCAGCGTTGAGAAAGTCCGGCTGTTGCGCGACGCCTCGCTCGCCGCCGTGAACAGGCCGCCGAACATCGCCGACATCCGCTCGCCGGCGTGATCGGCGAAGCGGCCGATCGAGGCGCGGAACTGCGGCGATTTCTCGATGCCGTGGGTCGCGCTTTCCTGTTTGCCCTCGCGCAGCCAATCGCCGCGGTCGCCTCCCGTGCGCGCCATGACTTACGCCGCCTCCTTCGCCGCGCCGCCGCCAAGCGAGGTTTCGTTCTCCACCGTGTCGATGGAGGGACGGTCTTTGTTGGGAATGGTCTTGCGGCCGAATTCGACGGCGACCTGCGGCATCGCCCCGTTCATGTAGGCGATCAGCGCTTGTTTGACGAGCACGTAGAGGTGCAGTTGCTTGTCGCGCACCACCTTGATCTTGGAGGCGACCGGCGCGACCACGCCATAAGACAAAAAGATGCCGCCGAAGGTGCCCACCAGCGCCGCGCCGATCAGGCCGCCGAGCACTTCCGGCGATTGGTCGAGCGCGCCCATGGCGTGAATGACGCCGAGCACGGCGGCGACGATGCCGAGCGCCGGCAGGCCGTCGGCCACCGCCTGAAACGAGTTGGACGGCTTCTCCTTCTCGTGGTGCAGCGTCTCGATCTCCTCGTCCATCAGCGCCTCGACCTCGTGGCTGCGGGCGTTGCCGATGATGATGATGCGGCAATAGTCGCAGATGAAGGTGACGAGATCGGCGTTGGCGAGCAGTTTGGGAAAGCCCTTGAAGATCTCGCTCTCCTTCGGGTTGTCGAAATGGCCCTCGACCTCGCTGCGCGACTTCGAGCGCAATTCGCGCATCAGGGCGTGCAGCACGCTCAACACGTCGAGATAGTCGCGCGGCTTGGGCGCCTTGTCGGTGACCGCCTCGACGAAAGCCTTGCCGCAATCCTTGATGGTGGCGAACGGGTTGGCGACGATGAACACGCCCAGCGACGAGCCGCAGATGATGACGAACTCGAACGGCTGCACGAGCACTTCCAGATGGCCGCCGAGGGCGGAATAGCCGCCAATCATACTGGCGAGCGCGATGACGAGACCGATGGCGAAATTCACGCTTGTCCACTCCCGCTCTTGGCCTCAATGCAATGGGGCCGCAGTCTTGCGCGAGACTGGCGCCGCCGGGTCAGGTTCGGACAAGTCCGGCGCGCGAGTTTCTGGGTCCACAGCACGCGTCCGTTTGGTTTGCGCGTGAAACCTTGTCGGCGCGGATGAAGAACGGACTTTACGTCTCCCTCTCGGCCCAGATCTCGCTGGCGCGGCGGCTCGAAACGGTCGCCGCCAACATCGCCAACGCCAACACGCCCGGCTACCGGGTCGACGGCGTCTCGTTCGAGACCGAACTCGCCAAAGCCGGCGACCAGAACATCGCTTTCGTCAGCGAGGGCGCCGGCTATATCTCGCGCGCCTCGGGGCCGCTGATCCCCACCGGCAATCCGCTCGACATGGCGATCCAGGGCGAAGGCTGGTTCGCCATGCAGTCGAACGGGCAGACCATCTACACCCGCGACGGCCGCATGCAGATGAACGACAGCGGCGGCCTGATCTCGCTCACCGGCGCGCCGATCCTCGATGCGGCGGGCGCGCCGATCCAGCTCGATCCCAGCGCCGGCGCGCCCGCGATCGCGCGCGACGGCATGGTGTCGCAGAACGGCCGCCAGGTTGGGGCCGTCGGTCTCTACGAACTCGATCCCGCTGCGCGGCTGATCCGCGCCGGCACCTCCGGCTTCACCACCGACAAGCCGGCGCAGCCGATCCTCAACTTCACCGCCAACAGCGTCGTGCAGGGGTCCATCGAAGGCGCCAACGTCGATCCCGTGCGCGAGATGACGCGGATGATCGAGATCACCCGCACCTTCGACGGCGTCACCAATGGCGTCACGCAAACTGAGAACTCGTTGCAGGACGCGATCAAGACGCTGGGCGGGGCCGCATGAGCATGGACTCAGACGCGCGCGAACGCGGGCGCGGCCCCCCGACCGTGCTCGACCGGTTGGAGGGCGTGCTGGCGCGCGGCCCCAAGCTGGCGCCGCGCGTGGCGGTCGGCGGCGTCGTCACCGAGATCGCCACCTCGCATTTCCGCGTCGCCGGCCTGTCGCGCTTCGTGCGGATGGGCGAGATCGTGCGGCTGGGAACAGGCGAACGCGCCGGCATCGGCGAGGTCGTGCGCATCGATGATGCCGCGATCACCGTCAAACCGTTCGACGCGCGCTGCAACACCGAGATCGGCGGGCGCGCCTATCGCGCCGAGAGCCTGACGTTGTGGCCCGACGAAAACTGGAAGGGCCGCGTCGTCGACGCGCTCGGCCGGCCGCTCGACGACGCCGGCGCGTTGCCGATCGGCGAGCGCGCGATGGCGCTCGACGCCGAGCCGCCGCCGGCGATGCGGCGCGCGCGCGTGCGCGATCCCATCAAGACCGGCATCCGCGTCATCGACCTGTTCACGCCGCTGTGCGCCGGCCAGAGAATCGGCGTGTTCGCCGGCTCCGGCGTCGGCAAATCCTCGCTGCTCGCCATGCTCGCGCGCGCGCCCGATTTCGAGGCGGTGGTGATCGCGCTGGTGGGCGAGCGCGGCCGAGAAGTGCGCGAATTCCTCGACGACACGCTCGGCGACAACCGCGACAAGGCGGTGGTGGTCGTCTCCACCGGCGACGAAAGCCCGATGATGCGCCGGCTCGCGCCCAAGACCGCGATGTCGATCGCCGAATATTTCCGCGATCGCGGCCAGTCGGTGCTGCTGATCGTCGATTCCGTCACCCGCTTCGCTCATGCCGCGCGCGACGTGGCGCTGGCGGCGGGCGAGCCGGCGGTGGCGCGCGGCTACGCGCCGAGCGTGTTCTCCGATCTGCCGCGCCTGCTGGAGCGCGCCGGCCCCGGCCCCGAAGGCGCCGGCGCGATCACCGGCGTGTTCTCCGTGCTGGTCGACGGCGACGACCACAACGATCCCGTCGCCGACAATATCCGCGGCACGCTCGACGGCCATATCGTGCTCGACCGCGCCATCGCCGATCAGGGCCGCTATCCCGCCGTCAACGTGCTGGGATCGATCTCGCGCATCTCGCAGCCGAACTGGACGCCGGAGCAGCGGGCGCTGGTGACGCGGCTGCGCGGCCTGATCGCGCGGTTCGAGGAAACGCGCGAGCTGCGGCTGATGGGCGGCTACAGCGCCGGGGCCGATCCGGTGCTCGATCAGGCGGTCAAGACCGTGCCGCGCATTTACGACGCGATGACGCAAACGCTCAATTCGGCGCTGTGCGACGATCCGTTCGTCGAACTCGCCGCCGCGCTGCGAACCCCCGCCAAGGCCGAGGAAACCGCCAATGGATAGCAAGAAATCGCTCGCCGCGGCGCTCGGCGCGGCGACCGGTCTGGCGGCGGCGCGCGTCGTCGATCTCGCGCTGATCGGCGCCAGCGTGTTCACGGCGGCGAGCGCGGTGGGCTTCGCCGGCTACATGACGCTGACGGGGGTCGGCAAGCCGATGATCTTCGGCATGGACCATCTCGCCATATTCGCGCAGCCGAGCCACCCCCATCGCGCGGAGGCGGCCAAATTCGGCCCGCCCGACACCAATCCGATCGGCGCGCTGCCGCACGACAAGGATCACGTCAGCGGCTATACGCTGGTCGGCGCGCAGGCGCGCTTCGCCTGGCTGCGCGAGGGCAACCGCATCTTCGCCGTGCGCCCCGGCGAGGAGGTGCCGCGCCTGGGCCGGGTCGCCGCGATCGAGCAGCGCGAAGGGCGCTGGACTTTGGTTGACGAGAAAGGCGCCGCGATGATCGTCAGCGCCTTGGTCGACATCATGCCGACGGGCGGCGTGCGCTTCGGCAAGAAGATGATATTTGGCGACGACGCGCCGCGCTGAACGGCGCGCGCCTCATTTCTTCGCCGCGCTCTCCGGCTTCGGCGGACCATGGCGGAACATGTCGTCCGCGATCTCCTTCTGCTGCGGCGTGAGATCGGCGTAAAGCATCTGCATGGCCCCCGCCATGCGCGACACATTCTGCGCGTGGCGCTCGGCGATCGACGCGTAGCGGTTGAGGTTCTCCGGCGCGCTCATCTTGTCGCGGTCGCCGCCGTCCTGTTTCGCCGTCGCGTCCATCGCCTGCGCATTGTCCAGCATGACCTGCGCGAAGGCGTTCCAATCGGCGTCCTGCTCCTTGGTGATCTTCAGCGTCGCGTACATGTCGCGGATACGGGCTTCCACCAGGGCCTGACGCTTGTCCGGCGCGGCGGCCGCGTCATCGGCGAAGCCGCCCGACGACCAGCTCAAAGTCAGCGCGAGCGCGGCCGAGGCGAAAACATAGGCGTTCAATCGCATGTTTGGATTCCGTTCTGTTGTTGAGAAAATTGGTTGATCTCAGTCGCCGTCGTCGTCGCCGCCGCCGTAATAGACGGGCGGCGGCGCGTAGCCGGGCTGCCCATAAAAGCCGGGAGGCCCGCCGTAGCCATAGCCATTGCCATAGCCTCCGTCGTTCATCGCCCCGCCGAGAAGGGCGCCGGCGGCCAAACCGATGATGCCGCCCGCCACGCCGCTGGCGATTTCTCCGCCGCCGCCGCCCCAGCCGCGCTGCTGGCGCCAACCCTGCTGGTCGCGCCAATTATGGCCGCCATGCCAATCGCCCCGGTGATGCCAGCGTCCATCGGCGAAAGTGGGCGAGGCCGAGGCGAGCATCGCCGCCGCCAGCGCCAGCGCGCCGGCGACGCGCAGGGCTCGCGATTTGGTCGTTTTTGTCCCCAGATATGTCATGGAGCGCCTTTCCGAATATCCGCGGCGCGGCGATTCTAACCCGCGCCGCGACCGGTATATCCGCGCATCCCATTGCGGCGCGTTTGCGACGGCCCGCCGCCATTCTTCTAAATAAAAATTCACAAATAAACGAAGCCCGTCAGCGACTTACTCCGGCGCCGACGGGATTGGTGATTGGAAGGCCGGCTCGTTGACGGGGTGTTGTCGCGCAAGACCCTCGGAGCGCGCCCGTGTTCGCCAGCGCGTCCCACGCCTCCCCCCAGGATCAGAAACGTTCTCCCAGCAGGCGATAGCACCAGAACGCCGGATGCGTCTTGATCAAGGCGTTGAGACGAACGGGGGAAAAGCCCGTCGCCCGGCGCACCGCCCGCCCCATATGCGATTGGTCGGCAAATCCCGCATCCAACGCCACGTCGGCGGGCGGCGACGTCCCGTTCCTTTTGACCAGCGCATGGAGTTCCTCAAGCCGGGCGTGGAAGGCGAGCGAGCGGCCGTCGAGCCCCGTCCAATGCCTCAACCTTCGTTGCCACGCGCGCAAGCTCCGCCCCGGACCGGAGACGGCGCTTTGGGCGAGAAGCGACCTCGTCCAATCCGCGATTTTGTCGCCTCCGCTCCATGACGGGAAACCGCTCTTCTGTCTCGCCTTCGCCCACAACGGGTCCAAGGCGTCCTCGACCGCGCGCCAGAACGCAGGGATGTCGTCGCACGGCGCGCCGCTTTCGAGGATCGAGCGGAGCGCATGTGGAACGGGCGCCCCGGAAATGTCGGCAAGCGTCGCCGGCGAAACCCCGGTGAGCCGCGTCCAGGCGTCGGGATAGAAGCCGATGCTGATGGCGAAGACCGGGCCGGGGTTCCAACTCGTGAATGGCCGGCTCTGCGGCCCGGAGAGCGTGACGGCGCCCAGCGCCAGGGCGGTTGGGGCCTCGCGCGCCGCTCCGCCCAAAGCCATTCGCGTTTCGCCTTCGAACACACGGGTCAGCGTGACGAGCGGAGAGGCGGGAAAATAATTGAACCGCTCGGCGTCCGTGAGCGCGACGCCGCGCGTATCCCTTACGATCGCGGCGAAGACACACCCGCCCAGAGCGGTTCTAGGCAAGAGGATCATGGAGGTCCGGGGCAAGCGCAAGCTCCCGATGCGTGTCGCGATCATTCTATCCGCGCGGCGCGGCGACCGCCAGACCGACGGCGCCAAACTGAAAGTGCCTCCCCATGCCGCGAATACGATTTGAGGGGCCTGCGTCCCTTCGCATGTCCAGCTTCATCGCCCTGAACAAAGCCGCGATCGCCACTTACAAGGACCGCCTGCTTGGACGGAAAGCCGAGCCGACGTGGGATGTGGATCTCGAAATCGGGGTCCGTTTCTGGCGACGTCAGTTCGCGCTGGCGATGGAAGCCGGCGATATTCGCACGGGCCGCGCGATCCTCGACAGTTTGCAGACGGAAACGCCGGACGTCTACGAGGTCGATGCGTCCACGCAGACGCGGCCGCGAGGGACGTGGTATAGGCCGCGCCACGGGAAAAGCGATTGCGTCGTCCTCTATTTCCATGGCGGCGGCTACGCCTTTTATGGGGCGATGAGCCGTCGCTTCGGCGCGATGCTGGCGCATCACATAGGCGCCCCGGTGTTCGCGCCCGATTATCGGCTGACGCCCGAACATCCTCATCCCGCGCAGGCGGAAGACGCGATGGCCGCCTGGCGCGGCGTGACGGCCGACAGGTCGCCGAAACGCATCGTCGTCATTGGCGATAGTGCCGGCGGTCACATGATGCTCTGCCTGCTGCTCAACCTTAAGGAGGCCGGACTGCCGCAGCCGGCGCTCGCAATCGGTCTTTGCCCCTGGACCGACATCGGGGACCGAGGCGCCAGCCTGCGCGACAACGACCGATACGATCTCGTCCAGGGATGGATGGCCTTGCGCTTCGGGCAATGGCTCGACCCCGAAGGCCGTTTCGGTCGCGCGGCGCTGTCGCCGATCGCGCATGATTTCAGCGGCTGCGCGCCGCTCTACCTCCAGTCCGGAGGGCGCGAAGTCCTGCGCGACATGATCTGTGAATTCGCGCAGAAACAGGCGCGCGCCGGCGCGGACGTCCTGCTCGACGTCTGGCCGGCGATGCCGCACGATTTCCAACTGTTCGACAGCACGCAAGCGGCGTCGATCGAAGCGCTGCAACGGATCGCCGCATCCGTGCGTCACGCGATGAGCGAAGACGAAAGCTTTGGTCCCGGTGAAAGGACCGAAGTCTCGTCGGAAAGCGGATGGGCGTTTTCGCCCGGCTGGGAGTTTGCGGGATGAGTTTTTCGTTGCGGATCGCGTCGGGGATTGGCGGCGGCGTCGCTAATTCCCGCCCGCGACGCCGAGCCGTCGTCGGCGCGACGCGCGATCCCCGGCGTCTCCGGGGTCGCCCCGAAACCGCCGCCGCTCACACGTCCAAATTCGCCACGTTGAGCGCGTTCTCCTGGATGAACTCGCGCCGCGGCTCGACCACGTCGCCCATCAGCTTGACGAAAATGTCATCGGCGTCGTCCATCTCGCGGATTCTCACCTGCAACAGCGACCGCGCCTCGCGGTCGAGCGTGGTCTCCCAGAGCTGGTCCTTGTTCATCTCGCCGAGGCCCTTGTAGCGCTGCACCGCGACGCCCTTGCGGCCGGCGGCGTTGACCGCCTCCAACAGTTCGGACGGGCCGGAGACCGGCGTCTCGTCGCCGCGGCGGACGAACACCGCCGGGCCGGCGAAAGCGTCGCGCAACGGCTTTGAATGTTCGTCGAGCCGGCGCGCCTCGATCGAGCCGAGCAGGCCGGCGTCGAGCGTGATCGCCTGACGCACGCCGCGCAATTCGCGCGTCAGCACATAGCCGCCGTTTTCGGTGCGGCCGCTCCAACTGCGCTCGGTCTCCTCGGCGATCGCGTTCAACCGCTGCGCCAGCGCCGCCGCGCGGATCGGCCCCTGCTCTTCGTCGGCCGGGCCGATCGGCTTCAGCGCGCCCAGCAGCGAAGCCTGCTCGACCGCCGCCCGGTCGTAGCGTGAATGCAGCGCGCGCAGCAGCCGCTGGGTCGCGCGCGCCTCCTCGATCAGCGTCATCAGATCGGCGCCGGCGCGTTGCTCGCCGTGGCCGAGCCGCAGCAGCGCGCCCTCGCTGCCCTGCGCCACCAGATAATCTTCGAGCGCCCGCTCGTCCTTCAGATATTGCTCGGATTGGCCGCGCTTGACTTTGAACAGCGGCGGCTGGGCGATGTAGAGATGGCCGGCCTCGATCAGCGAACGCATCTGCCGGTAGAAGAACGTCAGCAGCAGCGTGCGGATATGCGAGCCGTCGACGTCGGCGTCGGTCATGATGATGATCTTGTGGTAGCGCAGCTTCTCCAGGTTGAAGTCGTCGCGCCCGATGCCCGTGCCGAGCGCGGTGATCAGCGTGCCGACCTGCTCGCTGCCGAGC
>JAGWRL010000181.1 GCA_028876585.1 Pseudomonadota bacterium
ATTCGCCTATCTGGCGGCACACGACCAGCTGGTGACGTTTTCAGGCGGGCTCAATACCGCCGCCACCGCGCTGATGAAGATCGCCAACGACATCCGCTGGCTCGCCAGCGGCCCGCGCTGCGGCCTCGGCGAGCTCGAAATCCCCGAGAATGAGCCCGGCTCCTCGATCATGCCGGGCAAGGTCAACCCGACGCAGTGCGAGGCGCTGACGATGGTCTGCGTGCAGGTCTACGGCAACGACGCGGCGGTCGCCTTCGCGGGGTCACAGGGCAATTTCCAGCTCAATGTGTTCAAGCCGGTGATGGCGCATAACGTGCTGGAGAGTCTTGGTCTGCTCGGTGACGCGATGGCCGCGTTCGATCGCTTCTGCGCCCAGGGACTCGAGCCGAACCGGGCGACGATCGCGCGGCATCTCGACAACAACCTGATGCTGGTCACCGCGCTCAACCCGCATATCGGCTACGACAACGCGGCCAAAATCGCGAAAAAGGCGCTGGTGGAGAATACGACCCTGCGCGAGGCGGCGTTGCAACTTGGCCTCGTCAGTCCGCAGGATTTCGACGCCTGGGTCGATCCGGGCGCGATGACGCGGCCGGGGTAGCGCGGTTTTCGCCGATAAAACCACGGCCGGGGCGTCAAATCCTGCTTTTGTTAACGATGCATAAGCCAATCCGCCCGATGTTGGCGCTCGTATTGGCCGCAGAGGGGCGAACCGTCCTCTCCTGAGCATGACGCCGGCGGCCATTCCCGGCAGCCCGGGCGTTCTTTCCCCCCTTCCCTCCACAACTCGACCTCCCGCTCAGGAGACCGCATGTCTCGCGCCAAGATTACGTCCACCTTCGTCGCCCTCTCGGCGCTCATTTTGCTCTGTGTCGTCTTTCTGCTTACGGCGATGGCGATGGAGCGCGCCGCGTTCGAGCGCGTCAGCGTGGCCGCGCAAAGCCGGTATGATTCCTATCTGCTCGGCCAGGAGATGCGCCAAAGCTCCGACGACCTGACCCGGCTCGCCCGCACCTACGCCGTCACCGCCGACAAGTCCTACAAGGACCAATATTTCCGCATCCTCGCCATTCGCGACGGCAAGGCGCCGCGGCCGCAGGAATACAACCGCATCTATTGGGATTACGTCGCCGCCGGGCAAACTCATCCGCGGCCCGACGGCGAGGCCGTTCCGCTTTTGACGCTGATGAAGCGCGCTGGCTTCACCGACAAGGAATTCGACCTGCTCGCCAAGGCGAAGGCGAATTCGGACGGGCTGGTGAATCTCGAAGTCCAGTCGATGAAACTGATCGAAGGCGCCGACCGTGGCGGCAAGCCGACCGAAGACGATCTCGCCAAGGCGCGCGAGCTGATGCATTCCCGGCAATATCACGTCTTCAAGGCGCAGATCATGGCCCCGATCGACGACTTCTTCGTCGACCTCGACCAGCGCACGGCCGGCGCCGTCGCGGAGGCGACGGAAAGCGCGCAATGGGCGTCCAAGCTGGCGCTGGTGGCGGCGGGCAGCGTGATCCTCAGCGTGCTGGCGCTGTGCCTCTACATCGCCCGCCGCGCGCTGCTGCCGCTGCGCCGGCTGGTGGCGGCGCTGGCCGACATCGCCGACGGGCGTCTCGACGGCGAGATCGCCGAGCAAGCGCGCAACGACGAGATCGGCGCGATGGCCAAGGCGGTCAAGGCGTTCCAGGGCGCGAGCCGAAATCGCCAGGAGATGGAGCAGCGTTCGCAAACCGAGCGCGAAGCGCGCGACGCCGAGCGGCTGCGCGCCCAGCGCGACAAGGACGAGGCGGTGATCGCCGAGCGGCGGATGGTGGTCGAAACGGTGGGAGGCGCGCTCGAAAAGCTGGCGGCGAAGGATTTCACCGCGCGCATGCAGGGCGAAATGCCGGAGGCCTATCGCAAGCTCCAGGTCGATTTCGAATCGACGGTCTCGTCGCTGCGCGACGCGCTGCGCCAGGTCGCGCATGTTGCGACTTCGCTCCAGTCTGGCGCCGACGAGATCGCCTCCGCCTCCAGCGAAATGTCGAACCGCAACGAACAGCAGGCCTCGAACCTGACCGAGACCTCCTCGACGCTGGCCGCGATCGGCGAGGCGGCGCAGACCGTCAACGCCGGCATGGCGAAAGCGCGCGAACTGGTGGCGAGCGCCGACGGCAAGGCCAAGGCCGGCGCGGCGATCGTCGGCAAGGCGACCGACGCGATGGAGGGCATCTCCAAATCGGCGGCCGAGATCGGCAGCATCATCGGCGTGATCGACGAAATCGCGTTCCAGACCAACCTGCTGGCGCTCAACGCCGGGGTCGAGGCGGCGCGCGCGGGCGAAGCCGGGCGCGGCTTCGCGGTGGTCGCTTCGGAGGTTCGCGCGCTGGCGCAGCGCTCGGCCGAGGCGGCGCGCGAGATCAAGACGCTGATCCTCAATTCCTCGGCTCAGGTCGAGGAAGGCGCCAAGCTGGTCGGCGAGAGCGGCGAGTCACTGACCGAGATCGCCCAGGGCATCGCCCTCATCCAGGGCATTTTCGGCAAGACCGCCGAAGAGACGCAACAGCAGGTGCGCGCCATCGAGGAGATCAACACCGCCGTCTCGTCGATGGACAGCCTAACCCAGCAGAGCGCCGCCATGTCGGAGGAAACCTCGGCGTCGAGCCAGACGCTCAGGAAGAGCGCGCGCGAACTCGCCGATCTGGTGGCGCTATTCCGCATCGAATCCGCCGCCGCGGCGCGCACGTTCCGCGAAGCGCGGGCGGCGTAACCCCGTTGGATTCAACACGCCCGGGCTGGTCCCGGGCGTGCGCGCCGCTGGAATCGCAGGCCGCCCGTCGTCCCCGCGAAAGCGGGGACCCAGGGGCCGGACGACGTACACGGCAAGGGTGCGAATTCCGGATCTTGGCGCGCAAGCGGGCGGGACGCCCGCCTGAGGCGATTGACCGGCAGGCGCTACGGCGCGGCCGGCCGGGACACGCCCGGCCGTCGAAACCGGCGAAGGCGTGGCTTACCTGTTGCCCACCGGCAGATAGTCGCGCAGCGGCGCGCCGGTGTAGAGCTGGCGCGGGCGGCCGATCTTCTGCGCGGGATCGTCGATCATCTCTTTCCACTGCGCGATCCAGCCGACGGTGCGCGCCACCGCGAACAGCACGGTGAACATCGAGGTCGGGAAGCCCATCGCCTTCAAGGTGATGCCGGAATAGAAGTCGATGTTGGGATAGAGCTTCTTCTCGATGAAATAGTCGTCGTGCAGCGCGATCCGCTCCAGTTCCATCGCGACGTCGAGCAGCGGATCGTCCTTGATGCCGAGTTCGCTCAACACCTCGTGCGTGGTGCGCTGCATGATCTTGGCGCGCGGGTCGTAATTCTTGTAGACGCGATGGCCAAAGCCCATCAGGCGGAACGGATCGTTCTTGTCCTTGGCGCGGCGGATGAATTCGGGGATGCGGTCGACGGTGCCGATCTCGCCCAGCATCTTCAGCGCCGCCTCATTGGCGCCGCCATGCGCGGGGCCCCACAGGCAGGCGATGCCGGCGGCGATGCAGGCGAACGGGTTGGCGCCCGAAGAGCCGGCCAGCCGCACCGTCGAGGTCGAGGCGTTCTGCTCGTGATCGGCGTGCAGGATGAAGATGCGGTCGAGCGCGCGCGCCAGCACCGGATTGACCTCGTAATCCTCGCACGGCACCGCGAAGCACATGCGCAGGAAATTGGCGGAATAGTCGAGCGAGTTCTTCGGATAGACGAAGGGCTGGCCGACCCAATATTTGAACGCCATCGCCGCCAGCGTCGGCACCTTGGCGATCATGCGGATCGAGGCGATCTCGCGCTGCATCGGATCGTTGATGTCGACCGAGTCGTGATAAAATGCGGCGAGCGCGCCGACGCAGGCGACCATCACCGACATCGGATGCGCGTCGCGGC
>JAGWRL010000182.1 GCA_028876585.1 Pseudomonadota bacterium
ACCGCCGGGCAGGATGGCGGATCAAGATTGCTTGCGAGCTTACGCTCCATCCATCCACGATCTCGTCATCCTGCCCCCTACATCCCACACATTGATGGGAAGCGGGAAGCAAGACGTACAATCCACCGCCGCGAGATCGACGGCCTGCTTGATTGTGCCGCGAGCTATGGATTGCTTCGTCGCTGCGCTCCTCGCAATGACGATTCCCCCAATCGCTGCACGCGCTAATGCGACATCAGCACCGGCAGCACCGGCTGGGCGAGCAGATCGTGGCTGACGCTGCCGAACAGGGTCTCGAACACGCGTGAATGGCCGAAGGCGCCGGCGACGACGAGATCGGCGTTTTGCGTGTCGAGGCTCGCGAACATCGCCTCGATGGCGGTCACGTCGCCGGTGTGCGTCCAGTCCGAAATATGCGCGGTGACGCCGTGCCGGGCCAGATGGGTCGCCAGACGCAGCGCCGAGGCGCGCAGCGGGCTCTCGTCCTTCGAGAACACGAACACGACCACCTCTTCGGCGCGCTTGAGGATCGGCAGCGCGTCGCGCACGGCGCGTCGCGCCTCGCGGCTGGCGTTCCAGGCGATCACCACCCTCTTGCCGCAAGGTCCGCCCGGCCAATCCGTCGGGATCGCCAGCACGGGCGCGCCGGATTGCATCACCACTTCGTCGGGCATGCCGGCGCGGATCAGCTTGCGATGCTCCGGCGAAGGCGAGGGGGCGACCACGAGATCGACGGGCGAGGCGAAATCCGCCAGCCGGCTGCGCGCGCCGGCGACATGGAATTCGCCGACGACGCCAGCGCCTTTCAGCGCCTCGTGGAAGCCGGGTTCGATTTGCGTCGCCGCGCCACGCCAATCGCCGAGAAAGGCCTCGTCGGCGGTGGCGTCGACGCCGGTGACGTAAGCCCCCTCGGCGGCGGCGATCTCCAAGGCGACCGTCAGCCGCAAGGCGGAGGCCGGGGTCGGATCGAGATAGACGAGAATGTCCTTGTAACCCATCGGCCTCTTCCTCTTGTGGGCGCTTTCAGTGCGCCTTGCTCACGGGGATCGTCACCTTCTGGGCGACGAGTTCGGCGGGCTTGCCGACGCTCACCCGCAGCACGCCCTTGTCGAACGCCGCGGTGATTTTCGCCGGATCGGGCGCGAAGGTCAGCGGCACGACGCGGCGGAACGCGCCATAGCTGCGCTCGACCACGCGCCACGCCTTGTCCTGGTTCTCGCTCTCCGACTTTTTCTCGCCGGAGATGACCAGCGCATGACCTTCGAGCGCGACGCTGACTTCGTTTTCGTTCATGCCCGGCGCTTCGAGCGCGATCTCGATGGCGTCCTTGGTTTCAGCCACGTCGAGCGCGGCGAGGTCGTCCTTGGCCGGCCAATCCATCGCCGGCCAGCGGCCGAAATCGGACAGCATGTCCTCGAACTGACGCCGGAACGGCTCGAACATCGACATTTCGCCGTTGCGAGAAGTAGGGATGAGAAGACGCATGACGGGACTCCTGAATTGGGGGCCGCTTTCGCGGCGCCGCGGGGAGATCGACGCGGGCATCTAGCGCGCGGACGCCGCCGCCCGCATTGATTCTGGGCAAGGCTTATGCAGAAAAGCTTGGCGGCAAAATGGAGCCGCTTGACCCGGACCGGCCCGCCCGCAAAAGCTCTGCGATCACGAATCGGGGAGCCGGGAGCATGACGCGTCTCGCATCGCTATTGCCGTTGCTGTGGATTTCCGCCGCCTTCGCGCAGACCCCGGTCACGCCGCCGGGATTCCAGATGCCGGGTGGCTCTGGCTGCGCCGGCGAGATCGCGCGCTACCGCGCGGTGCAGGAGAACGACAACGCCTCCGGCAATGTCGCGCGCTCGGTCTATCTCCAGATCAAGCGCGAGATCGCGGCGGCCGAGCAGGTCTGCGCGGCGGGCGAGGACGCGAAGGCGAGCGCGATGGTGCGCGCCTCGCAGGCCCGGCACGGCTATTCCACCCACCTCTAGCCGAGCCGCGCCGGCAGCTTGAGGAAGCCGCGAAACCGCGCCCGGCCGCCAAGCGCCGGCGCGCCCGCCAAAGCGTAGCGGGGATAGCGGCGCAGGAAGGCGGAAAGCGCGACGCGGCCCTCCAGCCGCGCCAGCGCGAGGCCGGCGCATTGATGCGGCCCGGCGGCGAAGGCGAGATGCCGGTTCGGGCTGCGCGCGACGTCGAGCCGCTCGGGATCGGCGAAGGCGGCGGGATCGCGATTGGCGGCGCCGATGCCGAGCGTGACGAGCTGGCCGGCTTCGATCTGGACGCCGCCGATTTGCGCCGCCCGCGTGGCGCGCCGGTTGCCGAGCTGGTTGGAGCTTTCGAAGCGCAGGAATTCCTCGATCGCCGGACCAATCAGGTCGGGCGTCCCGATCAGCCGCCGCCGCTCGCCCTCCCAGGCGCAGAGCAGCGCCAGCGCGTTGCCGATCAGGTTGGTCGTGGTCTCGTGGCCGGCGTTGAGCAGGAAAATGCAGTTGTGGATGAGTTCGCCCGGCCCGAGCCGCTCGCCGTCCTCGCCCTGGAGCAGCCGCGTCAGCACGTCACGGGCGGGATCGCCCGGCCGGGCGCGCCGCGCCGCGATCAGGCCGTCGAGATAGGCCGACATGGCGGTGACGGCGCGGTTGCCGGCGTCGAGCGCGGCGACCGAGGGCGCCGGCTCCAGCGCGCCGAGGATCGCCAGCGACCACGCCCGCAATTCGCCGCGCTCGTCGTGCGGCACGGCGAGCAGATTGCCGATCACCTCAACCGGGATTTTCGCGGCGAAATCCTCGATCAGATCCACTTCGGCGCGGCCCGCCATGGCGTCGAGGAGGCCCGCGACCAGCGCCTCCAGATCGGGCGCGAGCGCGGCGATGGCGCGCGGGGTGAGCGCGCCGGCGATCAGCCGCCGCACCCGCGTGTGCAGCGGCGCGTCGTTGAAAACGAGGCTGGTGGTGTGGTGCTCGTAGAGCGGGCTGTCGCCGTATTTGGGCCGGAACTCGTCGCGCTTGTCGGAGGAGAACGTCGCCGCGTCCTTGTAGACGGCGACGAGATCGTCGTAGCGCGACAGGAACAGCGAGCCGTCGGGCAGGCGCTTGACCGGCTCGGCCTCGCGCAAAGCGCGATAGACGGGATAGGGGTCGAGATAGAATTTTGGCGGCAAGCGGCGCATGTCGAACTCCCGCGCCGCCGCCTGCGCCTCGCCCGCTCCCCAGACCATGCCTGCCCTCCTCAAAACCGCGGATCGGCGATGCCGAAGAATTTCACCGTCTGCGGCGCGCGCACCCGCGCGACGGCGAAATCGATCACCGCCGGCTGGCCCGCCGCATTGGCGTCGCGCGCCCGTTGCAGCGCCGGCGCGATGTCGGCCGGCTCGACCACCCGCTCGCCGCAGCAGCCGCAGGCCCGCGCCAGCGCGGCGAAATCGGGCTGCAAGGCGAATTGCGTGCCGATGAACCGGCCCTGCATCCGCCCGTTCTGCAAGTCCCAGATCGAGCCGAGCGCCTCGTCGTTGAGGATGCACCAGGTGACGCCGAGCCTGTATTCGGCCGCGAACGGCAGCACGTCGAACATCATCTGGAACGAGCCGTCGCCGACGAAGCCGACGGCGGGGCGCCCGGGATGGACGATGCGCGCCGCCGGCAGGCCCGCCGCCGCGTCGCTCATGCCGTAGAGGCTCGACGGCGCCAGCAGCGTGCGCGCGCCGTGCAGCTTGAGGAAGGTCGGGCTGCCGGGCAGTTGCTCGGCGAGGCAGCCGATGTCGACGCCGTAGATCGCCTCACGCGAGAACGCCTCCTGCGCCGCGCGGATGATGCGCACGCTGTGCAGCGGCTTGTCGTCGCGCGCGGCGATGGCCCGCGTCTCGGCCTCCAGCGCATCGAGTTTTTCGCGCAGCGCGAGCGTGCGCGGCTCGCGCCGCCAGTCGCGGGCGACGCCGAGCGCGGCCAGCGCGGCGTCGATCTCGCGCGCGCTCTCCCTGACGTCGGCGACGAGGCCGAGGCTGGCTGGAAAGCTGCGGCCGATCTCGGCCGGGTCGATGTTGACCTGGAGATGCGACGCCTCGGGCGCGGGCGAAAATTCGGGCCGCCAGTTGGTGCTCATCGATTCGAAGCGGCAGCCGAGATTGAGGATGACGTCGGCCTCGTTGAGCAGAACCTGCGACACGGGACTGCCATGTGTGCCCAGCCCCCCGGCGGCGAGCGGGTGGTCGTCGTCGAGCACGGAGCGGCCGCTCAGGCTGACCAGCACGGGCGCGGCGAGCCGCTCGGCCAGCGCGACGATCTCCGCCCCCGCCTCCGAGGCGAGCGCGCCGCCGCCGGCGACGATCAGCGGACGCCGCGCGGACGCCAACAGCCGCGCCGCCTCAGCGACGTCGCCGGCGGCCGGGCGCGGGCGGCCGGGACGCGGCGCGGGGCGGTAATCGTCGGCGATCTCGCGGCCGAGCAGATCGACGGGCAGATCGAGATAGACCGGGCCGGGCCTTCCGCTGCGCGCGATCAGGAACGCTTGTGACAGCAGATCGGGCAGCGCCTCGATGCGGTCGACGCGGGCGGCGAATTTGGTGATCGGCGCGAAGATGCGGTCGGTGGCGACCTCCTGCGATTCGCCGCGATGCGCCGTCGCCGACGGCGCCCGGCCCGCCAGCACGATCATCGGCTGCGCGCCGACGAACGCCTCGGCGACGCCGGTGACGAGATTGGTCGCCCCGGCGCCGGCGGTGACCAGCACGACGCCCGGCTCGCCGGTGAGCTGCGCATAGGCGAACGCCATATGCGCGGCGGCGTGCTCGTGCCGCACGCGATAGAACGAGATGTCAGGGGCGTGATAGAGCGCATCGAGAATGCCGATGATGTGCCCGCCGGGCAGGCCGAACACATTCCGCACGCCCTCGGCGCGCAAAGCTTCCACCACCGCCTGCGCCGCCGTCATCATCGCCATCGCGTTTTCCCGTCAGGCCCGTCGCATCAGGCCGAGCCCCAGCCCGGCGCCGAGCAGCAGCGCCCCGGTCAGAGTGTTGCGCACGCGGGCGCTGATCCGCAAGGCGGCGCCGAGGCGGGCGGCCAGCAGCGCCCAGCCGCAGTCGACGATCGCCGCCAGCGCGAGAAAGGTCGCGCACAACAGGACGAGCTGCGGCGCGATCGGCGCGTGCGAATCGAGGAATTGCGGGAAAAACGCGGCGTAGAACGCCAATGTCTTGGGGTTCGCCAGCGAGACGAGGAAACCGCGCGCGAACAGCGCCCGCAGCGGCTTGCGATCCGGCCCGGCGGCGCCGGAATCGTCGGCCGGCGCGGTGAAGGCGCGCCACGCCAGCCAGACGAGATAGGCGACGCCGAGCCAGCGCAGCCAGCCCAACGCCTGCGCCGCCCCCGCCAGCAACGCGCCCATGCCGAGCGCGGTCACGATGAGTTGCGGCACCATCGCCGCCCAGGTCCCCGCCACCGTCGCCAGCCCCGCGCGCGGGCCGCGCGCCACCGCGTTGGCGACGATCAGCGTCACATTGGGGCCGGGAATCAGCAACAGCGCGACGACCGCGGCGACGAAGGCGCCATAGAGGGCGAGCGACATCGGCCCTACCCCTCGCGATGCCGCGTCGCCTCGAACGCCGGGACCTGCGCCGCGAAGCCGTCGAGCCAGGCCACCAGCCCGGGGTGGCCCGCGCGCCATTTGCCGCCGAAGCGCAGATCGAGATAGCCGAGCGCGCAGGCGAGCGCGATTCCCGCGACGTCGACCCTGGCGGGATCGGGCGCGGCGGCCTCGAACGCCGCCAGCGCGCGGGCGATCTTGCCGCTCTGGTGGTCGAGCCAGCGCGCGCTGTGCGTCGCCGCGTCGCGCCAGCGCTGCTCATAGATGGTGAGGATGGCGGCGTCGGCGACGCCGTCGGCGAGCGCGGCGCGGGTCAGCGCGTCGAAACGCGCCTCGCCGGCGGGGATCAGCTTGCCGCCGCCGGCGAGGAAATCGAGATATTCGAGAATCACCGCGCTGTCGTAGATGGCGCGCCCGTCGGCCAGCACCAAAGTCGGAATCTTGCCGAGCGGGTTTTGCGCCCGCAACGGGTCGGCCGGATCGGAGGTGTCGGCGGGCGCAACCTCGATGCGGTCGGAAAAGCCCAGCACGGCGGCGGCGATGCGGATTTTGCGCGCGAACGGCGAGGCGGACGAAGACCGCAACATCATCATGGGGGATATCCTCGGCGCCCCGGCGGTTGAATGCGGGGCCTGTACGCCGATATAAGGCGGCCGGCGCAAGTCCGTCCAGTTCGCCACACGCAAGGTCGCCTTATGTCCACCGAACGTCTCGTCATCATCGGCGCCGGCCCGGCCGGCTACACCGCCGCGATCTACGCCGCGCGGGCGCTGTTGAAGCCGCTGATGCTGACCGGCTTCGAGCCGGGCGGCCAGTTGATGATCACCACCGACGTCGAGAACTACCCCGGTTTTCCCGAGACGATTCAAGGCCCGTGGCTGATGGAGCAGATGCGCGGGCAGGCCGAGCATGTCGGCGCGCGGCTGGAGGCCGAGCATGTGGTCGGGCTCGACGCTTCGGCGCGGCCGTTCCGCATCACCTGCGATTCCGGCCGCGTGATCGAGGCGCAGGCGGTGATCCTGGCTACGGGGGCGAAGGCGAAATGGCTGGGGCTGCCGGGCGAGGAGGCGCTGAAGGGCTTTGGCGTCTCGGCCTGCGCGACCTGCGACGGCTTCTTCTTTCGCGGCAAAAACGTCGTGGTGATCGGCGGCGGCAATTCGGCGGTGGAGGAGGCGCTCTATCTCTCCGGCATCGCCGCCAAGGTGACGGTGGTGCACCGCCGCGACTCGTTCCGCGCCGAGCGCATCCTGATCGACCGGCTGCTGGCGCGGCCCAATGTCAGCGTGAAGTGGAACCGCGCGGTCGACGACATCGTCGGCGCCGGCCAGCCCAGGGGCGTGACCGGCGTCGTGTTGCGTGACGTCGCCAGCGGCGCGCGCGAGGAGCTTTCGACCGATGGCGTGTTCGTCGCCATCGGCCACGCGCCGCAGACCGAACTGGTGCGCGGGCAGGTCGAGTTGAAGCCGAACGGCTATGTGAAGACGGCGCCGAATTCGACCGCGACCAGCGTCGAGGGATTGTTCGCGGCCGGCGATGTGGCGGATGACGTCTACCGTCAGGCCGTCACGGCCGCCGGGCTCGGCTGCATGGCGGCGCTGGAGGCGGATCGCTGGCTGGCCGCCAAGGGGCTTTAGGCCAGGCCCTGCGAGGATCGCCGGTCGCGCGCGAGGGGATCGCGCGATTTCCGGTTCAACGTCGGCAAAGGCGAAACTCGCGATGGCTTGACACCCGTTCAAGCCGTTCTCTATATGCCGACGCCTCGGGCGGGGTAGCTCAGTTGGTTAGAGCAGCGGAATCATAATCCGGAGGTCGCCGGTTCGAATCCGGCCCCCGCTACCAGTAAGCCGCTCTATTCAGCGGCGTAATCGAATTCCCGATGACGACCTGCGCGCCCAAGCGGGCGGGACGCCCGCCTGTGGCGATATGCCGCCTGTCCTCAGCGCGCCGTCATGGCTTCGATCTCGCGCGCGACCGCCGGCGCGTGGGTCGCGTCGAGATAGCCGACCTTGGTCACGAAACTCTGCTTGGCGCCGCCCGCCAGCGCGCGCACGTTGCCCTTGCGCTTTTCGCTCGTATAGCCCTCCGGTTCGCAGGTGCCGGGCATGGCGAAGGCCGCGACCTCAATATCGCTGTTGACCAGGACCCAGCGGATCGTATGCGGCATCAAGGCGGCGTCCCAGCCGATCTCGAACGCGTCGCCCTCGGCGCGCGCCAGCAGATAGCGCGCCCGTCCCCGCGCGTCGGCGCGCGCGCCTTTGACATAGAACACCTGCTCGGGATCGTAGCGCTCCGGCTCGCTGAGCACCGCCATGCGCGCCGGGTTGGCCGCCACCTCGCTCAGGAAGGCGCGGTAACGATCGCTCGCCTTGACGAACGGCGGGATCGCCGTGCGCGCGACGACATGCTCGGGCGTGAACGGCGCCGCCTGCACGATCCGCGCGTTGCGCTCGAACGCGAAATTGACGTGGCACATATACATCAGGTCCATCGGCGCGGCCGAGAGATTCTCGACGTTCATCTCGATGTCGATCGCGGTTGCGCCCTGCCGCAGCACGACGCGCGGGCTCGCCAGATAATGCGAGCCGAACCCCATCGCATATTCGCGCTTGCCCGTGACGGCGATCCAGGCGCCCTCGGCGTCGACGCCGCAGGCGATCCCGCAAACGTCCATCGGCGCGCAGGGCGCCTCGCCATGCAACGCGTGATCGTCGTCGGGGCCGGGCACGCCGTTGCGCAGCAGGCCGGAGTGGTAAGCCAGACAGCCATAGGTCTCGATGATCGAATGGGCCGGCCGCGGCTCGGCGAACATGCTCCGCATGGCGAGGCGGACGCCGTCGAATTCGGCGCTCCACACGATCTGCCCGAGATAGGGCAGCACCACGACATGACCGCGCGGATGCGCGAGCCGCAGCGCCTCGACGCCGGACTCGAAGCGAAACGCGCTCGCCCGCAATGGACCGAAGCGCGCGACCTCGCGCTCCTTCTCGCCAAAGGACGCGCGCGTGAGCGTGATTTCGACGTCGTCGAGCCGTTGCGCCATGTCTACCCCCCTCGTCTGATTTTGCCGCGAGCATGATCCGCGCGCGGCCGCGGAGCAAGCGCTCGATTGACAAAAGGCGCCTGCGCTCCCTACTGTGACATGTCAGCAGCGGACGGGCGGACAACGATCCGATCGCGCTGGGAGGCAAACGTCGTCGCTCGCGTTCGGGCTCGTTCAGGGAGGCTCTCAAAGTGTCAACGAACCATCCGTTTCCAGGCCAGGGCCCCGCGCTCGACCGCCGATCCGTGCTCAAGAGCGCAGCCGCGATGGCGGCGCTCGGCGCCAGCGGCGTGCTCGGCAGGCCGACCGAGGCTTTTGCTCAGGACAAGAGCTTGCGCGCCGAAATCCTGAAGATTCCCGGCGTCGGCCACGGCTCGCCGACGGACGCGGACTGGCAGAAGGTCGGCGAATTGTGCCTGGGGCCGACCAAGGCCAACGTGCAACCCGGCGAGTTCAAAGGCGTCGAGCTGACGTTCATGGGCCTCAACAACCAGAACCTGCACAACTTCCTGTTTCGCGGCTTCCTCAAGCCGTGGGAGGCCTATACGGGCGCGACGATCAAGTGGATCGACCTGGCGCAGGCCGATTACAACCCGCGCCTGCAACAGGCGATCGCCACCAAGACCGTCGACTTCGACATTCTTGAAATGGGCGCGCCGTTCGAGGGCGACGTCTGCGGCAAGGGCCTCGCCTCGGTCATGCCGGACTGGGTCAAGAAGCAGATCGATATCGACGATTATTCCGATTATCTGAAGCCGCCGGTCGGCACCTGGGACGGCAAGACCTATCGCGTCACCATCGACGGCGACTGCCACAACTTCAACTATCGCACCGACGTGTTCGCCGACGCCGATCTCGCCAAGGCCTGGAAGGACGCCGGCGGCAAGGGCGACTGGAAGGTTCCGCGCACCTGGACAGAAGTCAACGCCGCCACCAAATTCCTGAAGGGCAAGAAGCTCAAGGGCAAGGACGTGTTCGGCTATCTCGACCCCTACAAGGGCTGGGGCGGCTTCGGCTTCTACTTCCTGGAGGATCGGGCGACCGCTTATGTCAAACAGCAGGGCGATCCCGCCTGGTTGTTCGATCCCGACAACATGAAGCCGCTGGTCAACAATCCCGGCTGGGTGCGGGCGATCCAGGAAGCGGTCGACGCGCTGCCCTCCGAGCCCGCCGATCAGATCAACGCCGATCCCGGCACGACCGGGTTCCAGCAATTCCTCGCCGGCACCGGCTCGATGCTGAGTTGGTGGGGCGACATCGGTCAGGTCGCCAACACCTCCGACACTTCGGTCATCGGCGACGTCGTCGGCTTCGACATCCTGCCCGGCGCGGACCAGGTCTATGACCGCAAGAGCGGCAAGTGGGTGACGCCGAAGGACGGCGTCAATTTCGCCCCCAACTGCGCCTATCTCGGCTGGGGCGTCTATGTGATGGCGCGCGTCGACGCCGACCCGAAGCGGCAGAAGGCGGCCTGGAGCGCGGCCGCCCATCTCGGCGGCAAGGATCTGTCGCTGTGGACGGTGATGTACCCCTCGGGCTTCCAGGTGCATCGCAACAGCCATTCCAACATCGACGAGTGGGTCAACGCCGGCTACAAGCGCGACTACATCACCGGCTATCTGAAGTCGCAGTTCGGCACCTACAACCACCCCAACCGCGCCATCGAGCCGCGCATCCCCGGCATCTTCCAATATTATTCCACCGCCGAGGACGAACTGGCCAAGATTTACGCGGGCAAGGAGACCGCGCAAGCCGGCGCCGACAACATCGCCGCCGCCTGGGAGAAGATCACCGACAAGATCGGCCGCGAAAGCCAGCTCAAGCTGTACCGCGCGTCGCTCGGCATTTAACTCCCCTCCTCTCGTCCTCGAAGCCGGCGCGCGCGCCGGCTTCGTCGCCTGCATCACGGACCCCCATGGCGAACGCCGCCCTCGCCGGCCAACGCAAGCACTTAGGCTCGCGCTACATTTCGCCCGGCCGGCGCAAGGCCGGCCGCGCCCTGATGACGCTGGCGACGCTCGCCCTGCTGGCGCTGGCGCTGGCGCAGATCCTTTATCAGAACGGCAGCCTTCCGTTCGGCTTCGACGATTGGCTCCCGCTGCTCTACGGTTACATCGTCTGGGCCTGCGCCATCGCCGTCGGCCAGGTGGTGTCGCGCGGCGAGGCGGGGCAGAAGGCGTTGTTTGTCCTGCCCGCGCTGCTGTTCACCGTGGTGATGGCGGTGTTTCCCACTTTGTTTGGGCTTTACATCGCCTTTACCGATTGGAACCTGTCGCAGCTGCACGGCTATCATTTCAATGGGCTGGACAATCTTCGCACGCTGTTTCAGGATTCCTATTTCTGGAACGCGCTGCTCAACATGGTCTTCTATGTGCTGGCGGTGCTGGTGCAATATGCGATCGCCTTCACGCTGGCGATGCTGCTCAACGCCGAGATCGTGGCGCGCAAATTCTTCCGCGTCGCCTTCCTGCTGCCGTTCATGCTGAGCCCGGTCGCGGTCAGTTGGATGATTGGCAAGTCGATCTTCGAGAACCGGTTCGGCCCCGCCGCCACTTTCGCCCGCTTCGTTGGCTGGGACAATCCCGCCTTCTTCTCCACGCCCTGGGTCGCCCGGCTTTCGATCATGTCGATGGACGCGTGGGTGTCGATCCCGTTCGTGATGATCCTGTTGCTGGCCGGCTTGCAGGCGCTGCCGAAAGAGGTGCTGGAGGCCGCCCGCGTCGACGGCGCCAAGGGCTCGCGCGCGTTCTGGCACGTCACCTTCCCGCTGATGCTGCCGGTCAGCCTGACCGCGGTGATCCTGCGCGTGATCTTTGAACTGAAGCTGGCCGACATCATCATCAACGTCACCTCCGGCGGGCCGGGCGGCGCAACCGATTCGGTGTCGAGCTTCATTTTCCGCGTCTACCGCGAGCGCTCCAACGTCGGCTACGGCACGATGCTGGCGGAGTTCTATCTTGTGTTGATCATCGTGTTCATCTCGGCTCTGCTCAGTTTCGCCAGCCGCTTCGTGCGCAAGGTGACGTGATGGCGCGCCCCATGCCCCCCTCGCTGCGCGCGCGCGGTCTGCGGCGCGGCCGGTCCTTCGCCGCGCGCGTGGCGATCTACGCCGCGCTGCTGTTCTGGACCTTCGTCTCGCTGTTTCCGATCTACTGGACGATTTCGACCTCGTTCAAGGTCGCCGTCGACGTCACGCATGGCCATCTCATCCCGTGGGTCGATTTCACGCCGCAGTGGAAGGGCTGGCGCTCGCTCGGCCTGTCGCCCGACACGATCTTCACCACCTCCAATCCGCGCGAGGAATTCCTGTTCCGGTTCGAGAACAGCGTGATCGCCTCGTTCGGGGCCTCCGGCCTTGCGATTCTGCTCGGCTCGCTGGCGGCCTACGGCCTGAGCCGGTTCGATTACAAATTCCTGATCTGGCGCAACAAGGACATCTCGTTTTTCTTCCTGTCGCAACTGATCCTGCCGCCGGTCGTGCTCGCGCTGCCGTTCCTGGTGCTCTACAAGGAATGGGATCTGTTCGATTCCCGCCTCGGCCTGATCCTGCTCTATACGCTGATGGTGCTGCCGATCGTCATCTGGATCATGCGCGATCAGTTCGACGCGATCCCGATCGAATTGGAGCAGGCCGCCTTCGTTGACGGCTGCACGATCTGGGGCGCGTTCTTCCGCATCGTGCTGCCGATCGCGCTGCCCGGCATGGTCGCCGCCTTCCTGCTGTCGGTCGTCTTGTGCTGGAACGAATATTTCTTCGCCGCGCTGCTGACGACGACCAACGCCAAGACGCTGCCGGTGATGGTGGCGAGCCAGACCGGCTCGCAGGGCATCGACTGGTGGTCGATGGCGGCGCTCTCGACCGCCGCGATCGCGCCGCTCGCCCTGATCGCCATTTTCCTGGAACGCTTCATCGTCAAGGGGCTGACGGCCGGCGCCGTCAAATAAGCCCGGCCTAGATCAGCGAGCCGTTGACGACGGCCGCGCCCGAGGCGTCAAACAAGTGGCACATGCGCGGCGGGAACACCGCCCGCACCGCGTCGCCGATCTTGGCCGGCGACAGCCCGTCGGTCTTGACGACGAATTGCGGCAGGCCGGGCGAGTCGAGGTAGAGCATGGTCTCGCCGCCGAGATGCTCGGTCAGCAGCACGCGCGCGCCGACGCCCTCGCGCGCGTCGGCGCTGGCGAGCGCGATGTGCTCCGGCCGCACGCCCAGGGTGACGGGTCCCGCCACCGGGGCATGGCCGCGCAGGTCGACGCTCGCCTGCGCGCCGCCGGGAAAGGCGATCCGCGCCGAGCCGTCCGCGCTGCTCGCCACGCCGTCAAACACGTTCATCTTCGGGCTGCCGATGAAGGTCGCCACAAACAGATTGCCCGGCCGGTGGTAAAGCTCAAGCGGGCTGCCGATCTGCTCGATCCGGCCGGCGTTGAGCACGACGATCTTGGTCGCCATCGTCATCGCCTCGACCTGATCGTGCGTGACATAAACCATCGTCGCCTTGAGGCTGTTGTGCAGCTTGGAAATCTCGATCCGCATCTGCACCCGCAACGCGGCGTCGAGGTTGGACAAGGGCTCGTCGAACAGGAACACTTCCGGGTCGCGCACGATGGCGCGGCCGATCGCGACGCGCTGGCGCTGGCCGCCGGAGAGCTGCGCGGGGCGGCGCGCGAGCAACTCGCTGAGTTGCAGGAGATCGGCCGCCTTCTGCGTCCTCTGTTTGATCTCGGCGCGCGGCAGGCCGGCCATTTTCAAGCCGAAGCCGATGTTCTCGCGCACGCTCATGTGCGGATAGAGCGCGTAGGATTGGAACACCATGGAGATGCCGCGTTCGGCCGGCGCGAGCCAGCTCACGTCGTGATCGCCGATGGTGATGACGCCGTCGGTCAGCGTCTCCAGCCCCGCGATCAGCCGCAGCAACGTGGATTTGCCGCAGCCCGACGGCCCCACGAACACGCAGAACTCGCCGTCGGCGATGTCGAGGTCGACGCCGCGAATGACCTCGACCTCGTTGAACGATTTGGTCACGCCGCGCAAACTCACCGACGCCATGCCTGAATCCCTGGTTTCAACCGCCGCGACGAGGTTATGTCATTTTCGCGGCCAAGGCCAAGGCCGATTAGCCCCGCGCCGCCGCGACATGGCGCGCGGCGGCGAGATTGGCCGCCTGCGCCGCCGCGCTCAAACCGTCGCCGCGCGCCAGCCGCGCCGCCAGCGCGCCGACGAAACAATCGCCCGCGCCATGCGTGGAGACGACCTTGACCCGATGCGGCGCGATGAACTCCGGCGCCGCCGCCGCCGCTTGCAGCACCAGCCCGTCGCCGCCCAGCGTGACGATCGCCGCGCGGCCGGGCGCGACCAGCCGCGGCAGCGCGGCGAGCGCGTC
>JAGWRL010000183.1 GCA_028876585.1 Pseudomonadota bacterium
CCAGCGCCTCGACCTCGCCGGCGTCGGCGCCGACGCCGGCGGCGCGGCCGTTGACCACGACCTGCGGCGTATAGACGCCGGACTCCCCCAGTGAGCGGGCATAGGCGTACTGCCGCTCGGTGAAGGCGGCCTGTCCGAACGTGTCCTTCCAGCCGAGCCGGTCCCAATAGGTGACGGCGAAGGTGAGCGCGAGCCAGTCCGGCCGGTCGGCGTAGCGCGCCAGCGCCGCATTGGCGGGCGGGCAGGACGAGCAGCCCTGGCTCTGGAACAGCTCCACCACCGTCGGGCGCGCGAAATCGGCGGCGGCGGCGGGAGCGGCGAACAGGGCGAGGGCGAAAGCGAAAGTGTAGCGCATGCGGGACAGTTCGCGCGGCGACGCGGCCGTGTTACAGGCCGCGCGTGGCCCGCACCGATTACACCACCCCCAGGCTCTGCCTCGACGACGATCTCCGCCTCGGCGCGACCGTCGCGCTGACGCCGGAGGCGGCGAACTACCTCGTCAACGTGCTGCGGCTCAAAGCCGGCGCGCGCGTGCTGGCGTTCAACGGCCGCGACGGCGAATTCGCGGCGGAACTCGCCTCGGTCGAGAAGAAGCGCGCCGCATTGACGCTGGTCGAGCGGCTGCGCGAACAGGAAACGCCGCCGCCGGTCGATTACCTGTTCGCGCCGCTCAAGCACGCCCGGCTCGATTATATGGCGCAGAAGGCGGTCGAGATGGGGGCGCGCTCGCTGCGGCCGGTGATCACCCGGCGCACGCAGGCGACGCGGGTCAATCTGGAGCGGCTGGCCGCCAATGCGCGCGAGGCCTGCGAGCAATGCGGAATCATCTGGCTGCCGGAGATTTTTGCGCCCCAACCGCTCGCCGCCGCGCTGGCGCAATGGCCGGCCGACCGGCTGATGCTGTTCTGCGACGAGGACGCCGCGATCGCCAATCCGCTCGAGGCGCTGCGTGACGCGCCCGACGGCGGCGTCGGGGTGCTGATCGGCCCCGAAGGCGGGTTCGACGACGAGGAGCGCGCGCTGATCGGCCGCCTGCCCCGGGTATTGCGGCTTAATCTCGGGCCGCGCATCCTGCGCGCCGATACGGCGGCGGTGGCGGCGCTGGCGCTGGCGCAGGCGCGGTTCGGCGACTGGCGATGAGGAGGCTTTGCGCCACCCTCGCCGCCTTGGCGCTTGGCTCGCCGGCGCTCGCCCTCGACGAGGCCGGGCCGCTCGCCGCCGTGCGCGCCGAGGAGGCGCGCCTGCACGCGCGGATCGGCCTCGCCGTCATCGACAAGGCTGACGGCAAGGTGTTGCGCTATCGCGCCGACGAGCGCTTTCCCCTCAATTCCACGCATAAGGCGTTCGCCTGCGCCGCGCTGCTCGCCAGGGCGGACAAGGGCGAAGCCTCGATGCAGAAGCGCGTCGTGTTCGTGTCGACCGACCTCGTCCCCTATTCCCCCGTCACCGAGAACCGCATCGCCCCCGATGCGATGTCGCTCAACGAATTGTGCGAGGCCGCCGTCACGCGCAGCGACAACACCGCCGCCAATCTGGTGCTGCAAGCGCTCGGCGGCCCGGCCGGCGTCACCGCCTTCTTCCGCGCGCTCGGCGACGCCACGAGCCGGCTCGATCGCGAGGAGCCCGACCTCAACGAAGGCCTCGCCGACGATCCGCGCGACACCACGACCCCGGCCGCGGCGGCCGCCGATCTCGATCGGATCGTGCTCGGCGACGCGCTGAAGCCGGCGGCGCGCGAGCGGCTCAAGCAATGGATGATCGGCGATCGCGTCGCCGCCGCCCTGTTGCGCAAGGCGCTGCCGGAGGATTGGCGCATCGCCGACAAGACCGGCGCGGGCGGCGCCGGCTCGCGCGGCATCGTCGCGACGATCTGGCCGCCGCAGCGCGGCCCGTTCGTGGTCGCTCTTTATATGACGCAGACGAGCGCGCCATTGGCCGAGCGGGACGCGGCGATCGCGCGCATCGGCGCGGCGCTGGTGGCGGCCGCGCGCTGAGCGCGCGGCGAATGGCGTTAACTATAACAACTACAATTTGCAGGCAGCTTATGTAATCACGTATCCACTTTCTTAAACCTCGGCGCCTATCGTCGCGTTCTCCATATTGGACGCCAAACCATGCGCGCGACTGTATTGAGCTTATCAGATAACGCCGCCAGACGGATCAAACGATATCTCCGCTGCGACCGGGCCTCCACGGCGATCGAATTCGCTTTCGTGGCGCCGATCATCATCGCCATCCTGCTCGCCACCGTTCAGGTCGCGGTGATCTACATCGCCCAGTCCAATCTTGAAACGATCAGCGAAGCCGGGATGCGCACGGTGTTGACCAACCAGGCCAACAACCTGACGCAGGCGCAGTTCAAATCCCAAATCTGTCAGAACATCACGGCGCTGTTCACTTGCAACAATCTGATCGTCGATGTCGAGCAGGTGCCCGCCAACAACAACATGCTCTCGGCCATGCCGCAGTTCGACGCCAACGGGAACTTGAAGAACCCGACCAATTTCACCATCGCGCCGGCGCCAGCGAAGATGATGCTGGTCGTCATGTATCAATGGCCGGTGGTCGGCGGCGTGCTCGGTCTCAATTTCGGCAACCTCGGCAATGGCGCCTATCTCATGGTGTCCACCCAGGTGTTTCAGGTCGAACCTTCGTGAGGAGTCCATCCGTGTCCGCTCCCCCTCCCTGTGCGCCCAAGTCGCTGTCGTTTCTCGCCGCCGATGACGGCATCGCCGCCGTCGAAATGGCGTTTATCGCGCCCGTCGCGCTCATTCTGCTGACGCTCGCGGTCGCTGCGGGGCAATGTCTGACCACTTATCACAAGGTGGTGCTGGCCGCCCACACCTCCACCGACCTTGTCGCCCGCACCGCCTGGAATGCGGACCCCAGCGTCGCTGGCGCGGAACTGCTGCCGCTGAGCGGCCTCAACACCGACATCGGCGTCTCTCAGTTGGTGATGTATCCCGAAAACACCACCAATCTCCGGGTCGTGATCTCCGAGTTCCAGATCAACCCGAGCACCAAGACAGGCACGCTGGTCTGGAGCTATTCCACCTCCAACACGACGCCGCTGCCGCAAGGAACCAAGATTAGCCTCGACCCCAATCTGGCGGCGACCGGCGCCACTTATGTCGTCTATGGCACGGTGAGCTACAACTTCCAGCCGTTCGGCGGAATCCTGTCGCTGCCGCCCATCACCCTCTCTTCGACCGAGACGCTGACGATCCGCAACGCGACGCAGATCACGATTGACCCCACCAGCTGACGACGCTGCGCATGGTTAAGCCACGATGAATTCGAAGCCCCTGAATTATGTGATCAATAAGAACAAACTTTTACAGGCTACGGGTAGATTGGCGCAGACGCCATCCCCTAACGTCAAGCGGTGGAGCCCAAGCATGTTTCGAAAGTTGACCCAACGCCTGCATAGCTTCCGCCGCGCGCCCGGCGGCAACGTCACCATGATGTTCGCGCTCGGCGCGCCGTTCCTGTGTTTCGGCGTCGCGATGGCGGTCGATTTCAACAATGCGACGGTGGTGCACACCAAGCTCAACGAGGCCGCCGACGCCGCGGTGCTGGCGGCGCTCACGCCGACGATGATGACGCAGTCCGACAGCGTCGCCGCCGCCGCGGCGGTGTCGATGTTCAACTCGCGCGCCGCCGCGATCACCTCGCTCGTGCCCAATTCGGCGGTCGCCACGCCAATCATCACCCATCCCAACGGCGCCGGCACGGTGCGGCAGATACAATTGACCTACACCGCGAAGAACAACACGATCTTCAGCGGCCTCCTCAAGCAGACCACGATGACCATCGGCGGGTCTTCGACCGCGAAGGCGGCGGTTCCGCCCAACATCGACTTTTATCTGCTGCTCGACAATTCGCCCTCGATGTCGCTGCCGGCGACGACGGCCGGCATCACGCAGATGCAGAACCTGACGCCCATGCAAGGCGGCGGCTGCGCCTTCGCCTGCCATCAGGCCGCCACCAACAACGGCGATTCGGCCGGCAATCTCTGCTCCACCGGCGGAACCTCGCCGGTCTATAGCTCTCCGACCCTCAACAACAATCAATATTGCGCCGCCACCAACGCCCAGGGTCAGGCGCAAACCCAGATTGACGACTACGCCATGGCGCGCAAGAATGGCATCACGCTGCGTCTGGACGAGTTGACCAGCGGCGTCACCTCGCTGATGTCGACCGCGAACAAATATATGACTTCGGGGATCTATACGACGCCGCCGGCATACCGCTTCGCCGCCTATTCGATGGATACGCTGTGGTCGATCCCCACCTCGAACAACCAGCTTATGTCGCTGACGTCAAGTTACGTCACCGGTTGGGGCACGGCGAAGGCCAATTTCGGCGTCATGCAGATGTACGCCAATAACGCGACCTGCGGCAATTCGGCTTGCAACACTCCCGGCACGATGGGCGACATCGCCACCAATTACGACAATGCGATGAACAGCATCAACAACACCATCCCCACGCCCGGCAATGGCACCAATGTCGCCGGCGACACGCCGCAGGCGGTGCTGTTCTTCGTCACCGACGGCGTCGAGGACGAGCAGAACGGCGCCCGGTTGATCCAGCCGATCAACGCCAATGGCGCGACCAACTATTGCTCGATGCTGAAGGCGCGCGGCGTCAAGATCGCCATCCTCTACACCGATTACCTGCCGGTGCCGAGCAACGCCTTCTACCAGGGCTATGTCGCGCCGATCCTGCCGCAGGTCTCCCCGGCGCTTCAGGCCTGCGCTTCGCCCGGCCTGTTCTACGAAGCGGCGATCGGCGCCGATCTCGGGCAGGCTTTGAACACCCTGTTCCAGAGCGTCGTGCAGGCGGCCACGCTGTCCAACTGACGCCCGCCGCAAAACATAGCCGCCCTCCCGCGCCAGTCTCGGGAGGGCGGTTTCTTTTTGCGCCCTACTCCACGAAGAACTGCTCGTCGAGCCGCTTCAACTGATAGACCTCGGTGACCCGCACCCCGACGCAATGGCGCACCATCAGGCTCGCCAGCTCCGCGCCGTCGATCAGCACGATGCGTTTGGAGATGCGGTGCACGAAGTCATAGGCCGTGGAAGGGAAGTAGGAGGTCGTCACGAACACGCCCTTGCTGGCGTGGTGGCCTTCCAGCCCGCCGACGAAGTCGCGCACCTCGCGGATCGGCACGCATTTCTCCTGCGCGAAGCGTTTGGCCTGGACGTAGACGACGTCGAGACCGAGTTCGTCCTCCTTGATGACGCCGTCGACGCCGCCGTCGCCGCTGCGCCCGAGCGCCTTGCCCATTTCGAGTTTGCCGCCGCCATAACCCATGCGGCACAGCAATTCGACGATCAGTCGCTCGAAGAAGAGCGGCGACAGCGAGTGCACCCGCGAAACCAGATCGCGCGACAATTGCGTCTGCAATTCCTCGAAGCTGGCGGAGATGCGCTCCTCCGGCCGCTCGGGGGCCTCGCATTCGGCGGCTGGTCCGCCGGCGGGATAACGATCCCTCCAGGCGATGAATTCGGGATAGCGCGAGAGCGTGTCGACGTCGATGTCGCGCACGCCCTCGGCAAGCAGGGCCTGGCCGCGCTCGGTGCCGCGCACATAGCCACGCCGCGTCGGTTCAACCAGACCCGCCTTGACCAGATAGCAGCGCGCCCAGTTGAGCCGATTGGCGAAGATGGACTGTTGCCCGCTCGGCACCAGGCGGTCCATATCCTCGGTCGATATTCGCAACGATTTCGCAAGCTCTATTTCGACGCGCGATACGGGAATTTCCTCGCGTTTCTGACAGACGACGGCGAGGGTCGGTAGCATCAATTGCTGGAAACTCGGCAACGACATAGCGTCCTCACATACGAAACACTCCGAAGCGGGTCGGCTCGACCGGAGCGTTGAAACAGGCGGAAAAAGCGAGCGCGAGCACGCGGCGGGTCTCGGCGGGCGCGATCACGCCGTCGTCCCACAGCCGCGCGGTCGCGTAATAGGGGGAGCCTTCGTTCTCATAAGAATCGCGGATCGGCGCCTTGAACGCCTCTTCCTCGGCCACGCTCCAGGCGCGGCCGCCGGCCTCGATCGTATCGCGCCGCAGCGTCGCCAACACGCTGGCGGCCTGCTCGCCGCCCATCACGCTGATGCGCGCGTTGGGCCACATGAACAGGAAACGCGGGCTGTAGGCGCGGCCGCACATGCCATAATTGCCGGCGCCGAACGAGCCGCCGACGATCAGCGTGATCTTCGGCACTTTCGCGCAGGCGACCGCGGTGACGAGCTTCGCCCCGTCCTTGGCGATGCCGCCGGCCTCGTATTTCTGACCAACCATGAAGCCGGAGATGTTCTGGATGAACAACAGCGGGATGCCGCGCTGCGCGCACAATTCGACGAAATGCGCGCCTTTCAGCGCGCTCTCGGAGAACAGCACGCCATTGTTGGCGACGACGCCAATCAACATGCCGTTGAGGCGGGCGAAGCCGGTGACGAGCGTGGTGGCGTAGCGCGCCTTGAACTCGTCGAACTCAGAGCCGTCGAGGATGCGGGCGAGGATTTCGCGCACGTCATATTGGCGGCGCAGGTCCATCGACACGACGTCGGTGAGTTCGGAGGCCGGATGCAACGGTTCGCGTGCGGGCGCGAGGTCGAGGCCGGATTTGCCGCGCGGGCCGAGATTGGCCACGGCGCGGCGGGCGAGCGCGAGCGCGTGGGCGTCGTCGCGCGCTAAGGCGTCGGCGACGCCGGAGACGCGGGTGTGCAGATCGCCGCCGCCGAGCTCCTCCGCCGTCACGGTTTCGCCGGTGGCGGCTTTGACCAGCGGCGGACCGCCGAGAAAGATCGTGCCTTGATTGGCGACGATGATGGTTTCGTCGGACATCGCGGGGACATAGGCGCCCCCGGCGGTGCAGGAGCCCATCACCACCGCGATCTGGGCGATCGCCTCCGACGACATGCGCGCCTGATTGTAGAAGATGCGGCCGAAATGCTCGCGGTCGGGGAACACCTCGGCCTGATGCGGCAGGTTGGCGCCGCCGCTGTCGACGAGATAGACGCAGGGCAGCCGGTTGTCGGCCGCGATCTCCTGCGCGCGCAGGTGCTTCTTGACCGTCATCGGATAATAGGCGCCGCCCTTGATGGTGGGGTCGTTGGCGACGATCATCGTCTCGCGGCCGGCGATGCGGCCGATGCCGGTGACGAGCCCGGCGCCGTGCACGTCGCCCTCGTACATGCCGATCGCCGCCAGCGCGCCGATCTCGAGGAACGGCGAGCCGGGATCAATCAACCGCGCGATGCGCTCGCGCGCCATCAGCTTGCCGCGGGCGAGGTGGCGGG
>JAGWRL010000184.1 GCA_028876585.1 Pseudomonadota bacterium
GGCCGCGCACGTAGACGAGGCCGTTGATCGAGGACGAGCCGCCCAGCGCCTTTCCGCGCGGGCAAGAAATGCGGCGGTCGTTGAGCTGCGGCTCCGGTTCGCTTGAATAGCCCCAGTTGTAGGCCTTCATGTTGAGCGGGATCGACAGAGCCGCCGGCATCTGGATGAAGATCGAGCGGTCGGAGCCGCCGAACTCCAGCACCAGCACGCTGTGCCGGCCGTCTTCGCTGAGCCGGCTCGCCAGCGCCGAGCCGGCCGAGCCGGCGCCGACGATGACGTAATCGAATGTCCGCATGGCGCCCTCTACCCCCGCCGCGATGTGCGCCGCTCGCGGCGAATTCGGCAAGAGCGATGTTTGGGCGCGGGGATCGCTTTTTTGGCTGGGCTCAGACTTGGGGCGGCAGTTTGTCGGCGGTCCTGGTGTCGAAGTCGCCCGCCTCATGCCGCTCGCGCAACTGGCCCGCCGGATCGCCAAAGGTGCGGTTGACCATGCGGCCGCGTCGCACCGCGGGGCGCTCCAGCAGCATGTCGGCCCAGCGCAGGACATGCGTGTATTCGTGCACGCTGAGGAACTCGCCGGCGTTGTAGCTCCAGCCTTTCACCGTGCCGCCGTACCAGGGAAAGATCGCGATGTCGGCGATGGTGTATTCGTCGCCGGCGATGTAGCGGCTTTCCGCCAGACGGCGGTTGAGCACGTCGAGCTGGCGCTTGGTCTCCATCGCGAAACGGTCGATGGCGTATTCGATCTTCATCGGCGCATAGGCGTAGAAATGGCCGAAGCCGCCGCCGAGGTAAGGCGCGCTGCCCATCTGCCAGAACAGCCAGGACAGGCACTCGGCGCGGGCGGCGCGCCCGGTCGGCAGGAAGGCGCCGAATTTCTCGGCGAGATAGATGAGGATCGCGCCCGATTCGAACACCCGCACCGGCGGATTTTCGCTGACGTCGAGCAAGGCGGGGATTTTTGAATTCGGGTTGACGGCGACAAAGCCGCTGCCAAACTGATCGCCGGCGCCGATGTCGATCAGCCAGGCGTCATATTCGGCCCCGCCGTGCCCCGCCGCGAGCAGCTCCTCCAGCATGATCGTCGCTTTGACGCCGTTGGGCGTGCCCAACGAATAGAGTTGCAGCGGATGGCGCCCTCTCGGCAGCTCTTTCTCGTGCGTGGCGCCGGCGATCGGCCGGTTGGTCTTGGCGAACCTCCCGCCGCTCTCCTTGTTCCAGACCCAGACTTTGGGCGGCGTATATTCAGCGTCGGTCATGGCGGGCTCCTTTGGCGGGAGTTTAGCGCAGCGCGGCGGGCGTGGGAAACGGGATGTCGGGTCAGACCAGCGGCACCGTAGGGCTGACGCGTCATGCCCGCGCTTGTCGCGGGCATCCACGCCGCGCCGCTCCTACAAAGCGCGACGCTTGTCTCTTACGCCTCAGCCATTGACTCGAACTGGGCGAACGCTCGACGGCGTGGATGACCGGGACAAGCCCGGTCAAGACGGCGGTTGGAGTCCAAGGCCAAAGAACCGCTCAAAACTCCGCCTGCCGGCGCGCGAGTTTTCGGACCTCATCCACCTGTTCGGGCGTCAGCGTCCCGATCGCCTTGTCCAGCTTCTCGTCCTTCAACCCGGCCGCATTGGCGAGGCCGTTCCACAGCGCGGCGCGGACGATGTCCTTGGCGACGCCGCGGCCGGAGAGGTAAAGATGGGCGAGGCGGTTCTGCGCGATCGGGTTGCGGCGCGCGGCGGCGAGTTCGAAGATTTTCGCCGCCGCCTGCTCGTCCTTGTCGACGCCGACGCCGTTGAACAGCATGATAGCGTATTCGACCTGACCGGCGACGATGCCCTCGTCGGCGGCGCGCTTCAGCCATTGCGCCGCCTTGTCGGTGTCGAGCGGCACGCCCCTGCCCTCGCGCAGCAGCACGCCGTAAGAATAGGCGGAATTGCCGTCGCCGGCCTCCGCCGCGCGGCGGAAATAGGCGGCCGCGGCGGCGAAATCGGGCGGCGCGCCGGCCTCGCCCTGCAACGCGAGCGCGCCGAGATTGTAAATCGCCGCGAGCTTGCCCTTATCCGCCGCCTGCAGAAAATATTTGCGCGCCGCCGCCCGGTCGGCCGCGACGCCGGTCCCCGCCAGCAGCGCGACGCCATATTCATAAGCGCCCTGCGCGTCGCCGTTCTCGGCGCCGAGCTTCCACCAGCCCACCGCCTCCTTGTCGTCGCGCGCCACCGCCAGCCCGTCGTGGTAGATTTCGCCGATCAGCGTCATCGCCGCCGCGTCGCGCGGATTGGCGGTGAGCCGCTTTTCGGCCTCGCGCAGAGCGGTGAGGAAATAGCCGCGCTGATAGGCGCCGAACGCGATGTCGCCGGGGGGATCGCCCGGCTTTGGCTGCAAAGGCGCGTCGGGGCCGATCTGGCGCGACAGCGGCGCCTCGAACATCGGCGAATTGAAATCGACCGCACGAGCCGCCCCGCCAGCCGCCACGAGCGCGGCGAGCGCGAGCCCCGCCGCCCTCAAGCGCCTGCCGCCTTGGTCGCCGCCGCCATCGCCTCGCGCACGTCCGGCGCGTCCCAGATCGCGCTGTCGAGCGCGACGAAATCGGCGCCCGCCCCGGCGAGCGCGGCGGCGTCGGGCAGATTGGCGGCATAGGCGACGCAGGGCGTCTCGAAAATCTCGGCCCACCATTCGACGCGCTCGCGCGTCGCCACCAGCGCCGGCGCAACGCCGTTCGCGTCGGGCTCGCCGAACATGACGTAATCGGCGCCGTCCTGCCCCGCCGTCATCGCGTCATCGCGCAGGCGGACGCCGCCGGCGCCGACGATGCGTTGCCCCTTAAAACTCTCGACCGCTTCGGCGACAGCGGAGACCTCGACGTGAACGCCGTCGGCGCCGAGCCGGGCCGCCAGCCTCGGGTCGTGCTCGATCAGCAGCGCGACGTCATGCGCGGCGCAGACTTCCAGCAAAGGCGCGACGACGCGTTTGGCGTCGGCGCCCTTGGCGAGGCGCACGAGCAGGCTCGCCACATCAGCGGCGGCGAGGGCTTGGGCGAGACGGGGCGCGAAGGCTTCCGTCCCGGTCAGCGGCGGGGTGAGAAGGTAAAGGCGCGACATAGGTCGCGCGTAAGACCTGGGCGCGGAGGCGTCAAGCGCCGCCGAACGCCGCCTGGACGCGCGCGAACTGCGCCGCGAGGGGGTGGGCGGCGGCTTGCTCGGCCGGCCGTTCGGCGGCGAGCGCCCGATCCAGGTGCATCACGCGCGATTGCAGGCGCAGCGAACGCTCGGCGAGTTCGGCGAATTCGGCCGGCAATTCGGCGAGCATGGCGGCGTCGCACGACAGTTCCTGCGCGGTGAGCCGCACGCGATGGCGCTCGGTCAGCGCCTGGGCCGAGGTGATCTCGCCCTCGTTGACGGCGCGGCGCAGCAATAGCCACGAGGCGACCTGCATCAGCCGCGTCGTCAGCCGCATGCTTTCGGTGGCGTAGGCGAGCGCGGCGGGACGGCGCAGCGCCTTGGAGGCGGCGCGGCCGGGGCCGTCGAGATAGCTCGCGGCCTCCTCGACCAGGTTCATCCCCTCGCGGAACAGAACCTTGAACGCTTCCGAATGGGTGTGGCGCAGGCCGAAGGAAATGGCCGTCTCGCGCGCTTTGCCGCCGCCGTCCCCATTCGACACATTCTCACGAGCACTCATACGCAAACTCCTCGAGCCGACCCCGAGACCACACAACCCGGACCGAACTTGTGCCGGTTTGGCGCCGCGCGTCTCTGTCGCCCAACGCAGAGCAATCATAGCGCCACGCGGAGACGAGCGCGCGTTTGCTTTCTGTTAAGGTTAACTGCGCCCATCGCCAGCGACAATGACAAAAAGAGCCGCCTTTGGGGGCGGCTCAAGGGAGCTAGGGAGGAGAAATCGGAAAACAGGGAATCAAAGGGAATTCCGATTAGCAACACTTTAGTAAGAAAAAAGTCTTAACGAATGGTTAACGCCGAGGGCGGGAGGGCGACGCCCTGCCCCGGGTCGGCCGTGACGGCCGGCCCGGGGCGGCGAAACCCCTGTCATCAAAATTCACTTGTATCGCGCCGCGACCGAGGCTCAAGAACCCAGCCGGAGACCCGCCGACATGCCCGCTCTTTCAAACCGCCTCACCCGCAAGCTCAACCTTCGCCACCCCATCATCTCCGCGCCGATGGCCATGGCCGCCGGCGGCGCGCTCGCGGCCGCCGTCAGCGCGGCGGGCGGCTTGGGGCTGATCGGCGGCGGCTACGGCGATTCCACCTGGCTCGACCAGCAGTTCAACCTGAGCGAGGGCGGCCGCGTCGGCGTCGGCTTCATCACCTGGTCGCTGCGCAAATCGCCGTCGTTGCTGACCGATGCGCTGAAGCGCCGGCCGGTGGCGGTGATGCTGTCGTTCGGCGATCCGCGCCCGTTCGCCGATGAAATCCGCGCCGCCGGCGCGCTGTTGATCTGCCAGTGCCAGACCATTGATCACGTCTGGGACGCCATCGATGTCGGCGCCGACGTCATCGTCGCGCAGAGCGCCGAGGCGGGCGGCCACGGCATGTTGCGCGGCGCGCTGTCGTTCCTGCCCGAAGCGGCGGACCTGATCGCGGCGCACGCGCCCAATTCCATTCTCGTCGCCGCCGGCGGCGTCGCGGACGGGCGCGGCCTCGCGGCGGCGCTGATGCTCGGCGCCGAAGGCGCGCTGGTCGGCACCCGCCTGTGGGCGTCGCGCGAGGCGCTCGTGCATCCCCGCCACCACGAAGCGATCCTCGCGGCGACCGGCGACGACACGATCAGAACCTCGACGGTCGATATCGTGCGGCGACTCGCCTGGCCGCGCGGCTTTACGGCGCGGGTTCGCCGCAACGCCTTCACCCAGCGCTGGCACGGGCGCGAGGCCGAGCTGGAGCAGCAACTGGCGGTCGAAACGCCGCGCTATCAACAAGCCTATGTCGAAGGCGATCCGGAAAACGCCGCCGTCTGGTTCGGCGAAGCGGCCGGGCTGATCGGCGCGGTCGAGCCGGCCGCCGCGATCGTCGAACGGATGGCTGCGCAAGCGGCCGACCTGCTCGGCCGCGCCGGCGCGATGCTTGGTTGATCCGCCGCGCGGATTGAGGATGGACGACGAATGAGCGACAGCCAAGCGATGACGAGTTTCTCGGACCTGCTGCGCGGCCTGCAACGGGACGGCGACGGCTTCGCGATCTCGCTGCCGCCGGACTGGTTGCAGGGCCGCACGGCCTATGGCGGGCTGTCGGCCGCGCTATGCCTGGAAGCGACGTTGCGAAGCTTCCCCGACCTGCCGCCGCTCCGCTCGGCGCAGTTCTGCTTCGTCGGGCCGGCGACCGGCGCGTTGCGCGCCACCGCCGCCGTCCTGCGGCAAGGCAAGTCGACCGCCTTCATCAGCGCCGATCTCGACGGCGAAAGCGGGCTGGCCGCGCGCGCGACTCTGGCCTTCGGCGCGGAACGCACGCCCTCGCTCAACCACGCTGAAGTCCCGGCGCCGGCGGGCCGGTCGCTGACCGACAGCGCGCCCTATTATGATTGGCCGGGCAAGCCGAATTTCATGAATCATTTCGAGGGACGGCTGGCGGCCGGCGCGGCGCCGCGCACGCCGGGCGCCCGCCCGGAAATGCTGGTTTGGGTGCGTCACCGCGACGAAGCGGCGGCGCAGGGTCTGGTGGGCCTGCTCGCGCTGGCCGACGCCTTGCCGCCCGCCTCGACCATCCTGTTTCCCGAGTTCGCGCCGATCAGCACGATGACCTGGTCGCTCGACGTGCTCGACCCCGCCGCCTCAACCCACGACGGCTGGTGGCTTATTCATTGTTTGGCGGAGACCGCGCGGCAGGGTTATTCGGCGCAACACACGCGGATATGGAATACGGCGGGCCAGCCGATCATCGCCGCTCGGCAAACCATCGCCATCTTCAGCAAGGGCTGACCCCTACCCTTCCATCAGCCGCGCAGTTTGGTGAGCGCCGAGCCTTTGTGGAATGCGATGTGCTCGGTCTTGCTGCTCTTGATCGCGTATTGCGGGTCTTGCGCGCTCGCGTGGCGGGTGTAGCCGTTCAACTGGAAATTGCTGCTATGCACGCCGATGATCGTGCCGCTGACCCGTCCGGCCTCGGAGTTCCAACTTACCTGATCGCCGATCTTGAACGCGTTCATCGCCGCCTCCGTGTTGGGCGCGGGAAATCGTCAGCGCGTTGCAACAGGTTTTTGCGGCCTTCCTGTGGTCGCTCGCCGGGGGAGAGCGCCTGCCGATCAAGTTGAAGCGCCGCCTCCTTGTCATCCCCGCGAAAGCGGGGATCCCGGGGCCGGGGCGCGTCGTGTCCCGCTGGATTCCCGCTTTCGCGGGAATGACGCCGGCGATCCCATCCGAA